>JAQXNP010000080.1 GCA_029098065.1 Clostridiales bacterium
CGCTCCGGCTGGAACCCGACCTTATTTTTATGAATCTGGTGCTGGAGGGAATCAGCGGGCTGAGTCTGGCCGAGCAGTACCGGCGGCAGGGGGGAACGGCAAAGATCCTTGGCGCTTCCGACTTTGCCGGCGGGGTCGTGATCCGGGCGGCTGCCCGGGCCGGGATAGATTACATGCTGGTGGAGCCCTTTGTGCTGGAGGAGATCCCGACCCATATCCGGCTGCTGTGCGGCGGCGGACGGGTGTATGACGACCTGCTGGAGCGCATGGGGATGCAGCGCAAGCTCCAGGGGCGGAGCTATCTGGTTCGGATGGCCGAGCTGATGGAGCTGGAGCCCGGCGGGCGGATGAAAGGCGCCTATTATCAGGTGGCCGAGGAATTCGGCACCAGCTATGAAAACCTGGAGAAGAGCATCCGCTACGCCATCGCGGAGCTTCACCGCCAGCGCAGTCCCCTCTACCGGCAGGTGGTGGGAGAGCCGCTGGGAGAAAAGGCCCCTTCCAACGGTACTTTTTTGGAGGCAATGATCCGAGCCGCCAAAATCCCCTTGTAATCGGACAGGCCCGGCGCTTATCATGGACTTACCTGAAGTGGAAAGGAATGGAAGCCATGAGCGTCTGGCACAGCAAAAGCAGGGAGGAGACCATTTCCGCTCTGGAGACAGACCGGCGGCGGGGGCTGTCGTCCCAGGAGGCGGCGCGCCGGCTGGAGCGGTATGGCCCCAATGAGCTGAAGGGGCGGCCCCGGGAGAACATGGCCCTCCGGCTGTTCCGGCAGCTCAGGGACCCCATGATCCTGGTGCTGCTGGCGGCGGCGGGGCTGTCCCTCCTGTCCAGCGGCGGGGAGGACTGGCTGGACGCCGTCATCATCCTGCTCATTGTGGCGGTGAACGCTGTAATCTCCATCTCCCAAGAGAACAGCGCCCAGAAAGCGCTGGAGGCCCTCCGGCGGATGTCCGCCCCCCTGGCCCGGGTGGTTCGGGACGGGCGGGAGCAGAGGCTGCCGGCCGCCCAGCTGGTGCCAGGCGACCTCATCCGGCTGGAGGCCGGGGATCTGGTCCCCGCCGACGCCCGTATTTTGGAGGCGGCCGGCTGCCGGGCCGACGAGAGCGCCATGACTGGGGAGTCAGTGCCCAGCGACAAGACGGCGGGAGAAGGGCTGCCGGCGGATACTCCGCTGGCTGACCGGCACAATATGGTCATCGGCTCCACCGCGCTCACCGCCGGGCACTGCACCGCCGTGGTCACTGACACCGGCATGTCCAGCGAGGTGGGGAAGGTGGCCGGCCTCCTGATGGGGCAGGAGGAGACGGAGACGCCCTTGCAGCACCGGATGGAGGAGATCTCCAAAATCCTGTCCTTCGTGTGCCTGTGCGTGTGCGCGGTCATGTTCGGGGTGGGGCTCATTCAGGGCAGGGGGATCCTGGAGATGTTCATGACCGCCGTCTCTCTGGCGGTGGCCGCCATTCCGGAGGGGCTGCCCGCCATTGTCACCATCGTGCTGGCTCTGGGGGTCCAGCGGATGGCCCGCCGGGGGGCTATTGTCAAAAAGCTGCCCGCGGTGGAGACGCTGGGCTGCGCCGGAGTCATCTGCTCGGATAAGACGGGGACGCTGACCCAGAACAAAATGACGGTGACCCGGGTGTGGGCGGCCTCCGGAGGGGATCGGAAGCTGGCCCTCACCGTGGGGTGCCTGTGCTGCGATGCCCACTGGGATGAGGGCCGGGCGGTGGGAGAACCCACCGAGACG
Organism: Clostridiales bacterium; assembly: GCA_029098065.1. GTDB lineage: Bacteria > Bacillota > Clostridia > Oscillospirales > Oscillospiraceae > Vermiculatibacterium. Next base: position 1,751 of record JAQXNP010000080.1, read on the forward strand.
GCGATTGTGGAGGCCGCCCGGAAGGAGGGACTGGTCCAGGCGGAGCTGGAAAAAAGCTGGAGCCGCCGGGGCGAAGTGCCGTTTGACTCCGGGCGGAAGCTGATGTCCACGGTACACGCGAGGCCGGGAGGGGGCTTCCGGGTGTGCGTCAAGGGGGCGCCGGACATATTGCTGGAGCGGTGTGAGATTTCTCCCATCCAGAAAAGGAGAGCGCTGGAGGCCAATGACGGGATGGCGGAGGAAGCCCTGCGGGTGCTGGGGGTGGCCTACCGCGATCTGGACCGTCTGCCGGGGAAGCTGACGGCGGAAAACCTGGAACACGGTCTGACCTTTGCGGGGCTGATCGGCATGATCGACCCGCCCCGGCCCGAGGTCAAGGCGGCAGTGGAGGAGTGCCGCCGGGCGGGCATCCGGCCGGTGATGATCACCGGAGATCACAAACTCACCGCCGTGGCCATCGCTCGGGAGCTGGGCATCTTCCGGAACGGGGACGCGGCGGTCACCGGGGCCGACCTGGATTTCATGCCCCAGGAGGCGCTGGAGGACAGCGTGGAGCAGTTCTCTGTCTACGCCCGGGTATCCCCTGAACACAAGACCCGGATCGTCAACGCCTGGCGGAAACGGGGGAAAGTGGTGGCCATGACCGGGGACGGGGTCAACGACGCCCCGGCGCTGAAAGCCGCTCACATCGGCTGCGCCATGGGCCGGGCGGGGACCGATGTGGCCAAGGAGGCCGCCGATATGATCCTCACCGATGACAATTTCGCCACCATTGTCTCCGCCGTGGCGGAGGGGAGGGGGATCTACGCCAACATTAAAAAGGCCATCCACTACCTGCTCTCCTGCAACATCGGGGAGATCCTGACCATCTTTCTGGCCACGGTGCTGAACTTCCATCAGATGCCGCTGGCTCCGGTGCAGCTGCTGTGGCTCAATCTGGTCACCGATTCCCTTCCCGCCCTGGCTCTGGGGGTGGAACCGGTGGAGCGGGACGTCATGGAGCAGAAACCCAGGGACGCCCATGAGAGCCTGTTCACCCGGCGGTTCTCCCTGCGCCTGGCCTGGCAGGGGGTCATGGTGGGGCTGCTGACCCTGACGGCGTACTGGCTGGGGGAATACGTTCTCTCCGACCCCGGGGAGGCCAGCGCTGTGGCCAACACCATGGCCTTCGCCACGCTGACCCTGTGCCAGCTGTTCCATGCCTTCGACGCCCGGAGCGAGGAACAGTCCATTTTCCGCATCGGCGTCTTTTCCAACCCGGCGATGAACAGGGCCTTCCTGGCGGGGCTGGCCATGCAGCTGGCGGTGCTGTGCCTGCCGCCCCTCCAGGGGGTGTTCCAGACGGTGTCCATGGAGCCGGCGCAGTGGGCGGTGGTGCTGGCCCTGGCGGCGGCACCGGTGGCCGTCTGTGAGATCGCCAAGGCCTGGGAAAGACGGGGCGCCCGGATGAAAAAAGAGCCTCAGCCGGAGCTGGCCGGGGCGCGGAGGCAGGAAGCGGCCTTTCCCGGGAAATAAAAAGACGGCGGAACGTCCTGCTGCGCAGGATGCTCCGCCGCGTTGTTTCTGGGGGAATTATTCCTTGATCTCCCGGATGAGGATAAAGGGGGTCAGCTCCCGGGACTGACCCGCCGGGTTGTCCCGGATCAGGGCCTTCAGCGTCTCGTCGGGCAGGGTGATGGAGGAGGCCTTGCCCAGAATCTCCACGTTCAGGTCGTTGGCGTCCACGATCATGGCCTGGACGCCGGTGGCCGCCTCGATCTCGTCGCAGACGCCGCTGGCGTTTTCCGGGATCCGGATGCCGAACTCTCCGTATTCCTTGAATTCATGGTCATAAAAGCCGTCCAGGCCGGAGACCTCCTGGCCCACCATCTCATAGAAAACCCCGTGTTTGCCGAAGAGCTTGCCGACACCGGCGCAGATGGCCGCCCACAGCACCTTCAGCGCGCCACACTGATTAATGGCAAACTGCATCTTGTAGGGGCTGTCCACGCCTACCCCCGCATCGGTATGGGTGGCGAACCGGGAGAGGAACCTGGCCAGAAAGCCGACCTTCATGTCTTTTTTATACACCACCCGCTTCTGACACAGACCGATGATCTTTTCGCTGGAGGAGAGAAGATCCCCCGGCTGCCAGACGGGCTTGACATACCGCTCCACCAGATCGCAGTAGTTCTCGCCGATCTGGACAAAATGGGTATGGATGGCATGACGGGCGTATTTTTTGCCGTCTACCTCAATGACAACGTTTTTTCCCTCGTTGGCGTAAAACTCCATGAGTGAACGCTCCTTTTTCTTGCAGATACTTCTGCTTTATTATAGCCGTGTTTGGAGGGGGGCGCAACCTCAAATTGCAGAAAAAAGGGGGCGATGGGCGGAAGCCGCATAAAACCGGCCCCCATGGGCACAATGGAGGGAACGGAAGGAGGGGGATCATGGGCTTTTTCGGACGAAAAAAGACCGCCGACCCGCCCCACCCCAGAAAAGAGCCCCGGCTGGAGGGACCTCTGACGGCGGAGTCCCTGGGACGGGTATTCGGCGGCTGCGTGGACTACAACCGTCGGAGCGTCGCCGTGGGGGGAAACGAGTCCTTGAGGGCCGACCTGTTCTTTCTGGCGGGGATGGTGCGCATGGAGCGGGTGAGCGACTATGTGCTGCGGCCCCTGGCGCAGAATGCGTCCCTGGGGGAGCTGGGGGAGGCGGTGGCCTGGGAGAAGATGCGGACCGGCGCCCTCTATAATCTGTCGGTGGAGGAGATCACCACCCTGGACGAGGCCGCCGGGGCCCTGGTGGACGGGAACTGCCTGCTCCTGTTCCCCGGCCGGGAGCGGGCCCTCTCCTTTAATACGGGGACGGAGGAGAAACGGGGAATCGGCGATCCGGAAAACGAGGTTTCGGTGAAGGGGAGCCGGGACTCCTTTGTGGAAAACCTGCGGACCAATACCTCACTGGTGCGGCGGCATCTGAAGGCGCCGGAGCTGCGGATCACCGAACAGGTGGTGGGACGGCAGTCCCTGACCCCGGTGGACATCCTGTGGGTGGAGGGCATCGCCGACCCGGAGACCGTGGCCGAACTGACCCGGCGGGTGGAGGATATCGATATTGACGCCCTGCTGGCTACCGGGAATGTGGAAGAGTATATCGTTGACGACCTGAATACGCCCTTTCCGCTGGCCCTTCATACAGAGCGGCCAGACCGCTTCTGCTACGGCCTGGCCGAGGGACGGGTGGGACTGCTGGCGGAGGGGCTGCCTCTGGGCTATCTGGTGCCGGGGGTCATCGGGGATTTTGTCCGGGCCCCCCAGGACCGGTCAGAGAACTGGATGATCGCCTCCGCCCTGGCGGTCATGCGGTGGCTGTGCCTGCTGACGACCCTGTTCCTGCCTGCTTTTTACGTGGCCATGGTCAATTTCCACCCGGAGATGATCCCTGTCCGGCTGGCCCTGTCCATCATGGCGGCCCGACGGGACGTGCCCTTCTCCACCCTGTTTGAGACGCTGCTGCTGCTGATCGCCTTCGAGGTGCTTCAGGAGGCGGGACTGCGGCTGCCCCAGTCCATCGGGCAGACGGTGTCCATTCTGGGCGGGCTGGTGGTGGGTTCCGCCGCCGTGGAGGCCAAGCTCATCTCCCCGGCGGTGCTGGTGGTGGTGGCGGCGGCCGGTATCGCCGGCTACACCATGCCCAGCCAGGATCTGGCCGCCGCCCTGCGGCTGTGGCGGCTCCTGCTGACTGTGCTGGCCGGTATGGCGGGACTTTTCGGGGTGCTGGCCGGAGGAGCCGCTCTGGTGGGACATCTGGCGGGGCTGGAGAGCTTCGGGGCGGCTTATCTGACCCCCTTCGCCGCCAACGCCGGGGAACAGACTGAGGGGAACACCGTGCTGCGGCAGCCCCTGCCGGACGACAAGCTGCGGCCCGCCCATCTGAACACGGAAAACCGGAGGAAGCAGCGGTGAGGGGGCGGTTTTGGGCCGCCGCCCTGGCGCTCCTCCTGCTGGCCCGGGGGACAGGGGTGCTGCCCCGGGGACGGGAGATGGAGGAGCTGGCCCTCATTAACGCCCTGGCGGCGGATCAAACCCGGCAGGGGATCGAGGTCACCGCTGTCACGGGGGTGCGGGCCTCTGAGAACGAGGAACCTCAGGTCCTTGCAGGCGCGGGGGAGAGCCTGGCCGCCGCCTGTGAGACGGTTCAGGGCGTGCAGGCCTCGCACGCCTATCTGGGCCAGACAGGACGGCTGCTGATCGGGGAGAAGCTGGCCCGGACGGGGCTCCGTGAGACGCTGAATTTTGTGCTGAATCACGGGGAACTGCGGCTGGATACGCTATTATATATTGTAAGGGGGGATGCCGGGGCGGGACTGGCGGCCTCGGCGTCTCAGACGGCGGGAGAGACTCCCGGAGAGGACTGGCGGGGGCGGACGGCGGGACAGGTGCTGTCCCGGCTGGCGGAGGGAGAGGACGTTCTGGCCCCCGCTCTGGCCCCGGAGCGGGATGGAACGCTGACTCCCTGCGGCTGGGCGGTGCTGGGTCCTGACGGGCTGAGGGGCTATCTGGAAGGAGAGGCCGCCCGGGGCGCGGAGCTGCTGGCCGGACTGGGCGCGGGAACCGTGGTCACCCTGCCCGGAGGGGCCGCGGTGGAACTGACCGGCGTGACCTGCCTGGTTTGGGACGGAGTGCTCCGCTGCCGTCTGACGGGAAAGTCTGACCGCGGGACGGCGGAAGAGCTGGCGAGCTGGGGCGCCCGGCAGCTGCGGGCGGCGCTGGATGCCGGATATGACTGCTGGGGGCTGACCCGGCAGCAGAGGCTGCTTGCGCCCTGGCGGGCAGCGGAGGATTCCGTCCGGGTGCTGAATGTGGAAGTGACGGGAAAGGTGGAGACGCGGGATGGACGGACATAAACGCTCCGAGCGGGAGAGACTGGAGCTGACTGTGACCGCCCTTGTCCCGGCGGCGCTGGGGATGCTTGCCGTTCCGGCGTCCGCGGCCGGCCGGGGCGCCTGTCTGTGTCCGGTTCTGGCCCTGCCGGCGGGACTCTGGCTGTGCCGGGTCTGGCGCCGTCTGGGAGAGCTGCCCCGGGGATTGGAGCGGTGCTTCGGAGTGACAGGGGGAAAGGCCGCCGCTCTGGCATACCTCCTCTGGGGGGGATTCCTGCTGGCCGAAAACGGGCGGCGCTGCGCCCGCCGGCTCCTGCTCACCGTGGGAGAGGGGGGCAGCCCGTGGCTGTTTTTGGGGGTGATTCTGGCTCTGGCCCTGTGGCTGGGGCGGAGAGAGGACGCGTTCGCCCGGACAGGGCGGATCTTTTTCCTGGCAGTCACAGTTACGCTGGCGGCGGTGCTGATCCTGGCCCTGCCCGGCCTGAGGTGGGAAAACCTTCTGCCGGTGGGGGGCAGGGAACTGGCCGGAGTGCCCTTCGGATCGGTATGGGTTCTCTCCTTGAGCGGGTATGGGGTGTATGGGCTCTGCCTGCCCGCGGAGGGGCGGGGAGAGACCCGGCCCGGGCGCTGGACGGTGTGGAGCTGCGGGGGACTGTCCGTCCTGACGCTGGCGGTGGTGGGCGCCTTCGGGCCCGCTCTCGTTCTGGAGATGGACGAACCGTTCCTCTATCTGCTGGGGGGCGTGGGACTGCCCGGGGCCTTCCAGAGAGGAGAGGCCGCACTGGCGGCGGTGCTTGCCCTGGGGGATCTGACCCTGCTGACTCTGCTGAGCTGGGGATGCGGCCGCCTGTGGCGGGAGCTTCTGCCCGGCCGGAAAAAGAGCGCCTGGGTTCCCGCGGCGGTGGGACTTCTGGCGGCGGGACTGATCCCGGCTCGGGGAGGCGTATCCTTCTGGACGGAGAGAATCGCCCCGGCAGGCAACCTGATTTTCGGAGTTCTGCTGCCTGCCGGCGCCGTTTTGACGGAGAAATGCCGGAAATATGGAAAAGGGAAGCCTACATCTTGTGGCGAAAGCAGTCCGTAAGATGCAGATATGGCCGAAAACAGGAACTTCCTATAAAACACGAAAAAAATCAAAAAAGGTGTTGACATTCCGGCTTGATTTTGGTATATTATTCGAGCACCTGTTGAGAGGGCAAAGAAGTGAAACGAGGTTCTGAAGAAAACTTCAGAAAATCGAAAAAAGGTCTTGACAAGAGCGACGAAACATGATAAACTAACAAAGTTCGCCGCTGAGGTTGAGAACGAAAAGCGCAATGAAGTTCAAAAGAAATTTTGAGCGGAGCGAAAAAACTTCTTGACAAACAGAAGAACGAGTGATATAATAAAAAAGCTCGTCCGGCTGAGGCTCAGCGGGAGCGGCGTGTACCTTGTAAATTAAACAACGTGAAGAAAGCTTACAAGCACCAGACAAGGACTAAAAGTCTTTGCAAACAATGTTTGTGAAGGTTCAAGTTTTGATTTCTTTGAAGCTATGATTAGCATTCAATGAAGTGATTTGAACAGCTGAAAAGCTGTTTAGATACCATTTTATTGAGAGTTTGATCCTGGCTCAGGATGAACGCTGGCGGCGTGCTTAACACATGCAAGTCGAACGGAGAGCTAATGACAGAGGATTCGTCCAATGGATTTAGTTTCTTAGTGGCGGACGGGTGAGTAACGCGTGAGGAACCTACCTCGGAGTGGGGAATAACAACCGGAAACGGCTGCTAATACCGCATGACGCATACTGGTCGCATGGCCGGTATGCCAAAGATTGATCGCTGAAAGATGGCCTCGCGTCTGATTAG
>JAQXNP010000081.1 GCA_029098065.1 Clostridiales bacterium
TTCTTCCAGTTCTTCTCGCCGCCGCGCTCAAAGATGTCGCGGAAGGTATCCAGCAGAACATAGTAACCGGTGTTGCGGCCATAGGCCTCATCGCCCAGGAACAGGGAGGCCCACTGCTGGTTGGTCATGGCAGTGGTGCCGGAGTCGGACAGCATATCCACAGTCAGCATGCCGGAGGGGAAGGCAAACTCGTTATAATGAGTGGCTTTCAACGCGCGCTCACGCTGCTCCACAGTTACATCGGGAACATCGCGAACTGCAAACGTAAAGTGATGAGGAGCGGGGACATTCAGCGGGTACTTTTCCATGTTGATTACCTCCATTTGACGTATTTCGTCGCAATTCAGAGGATACCCCGGTTGTCATCGGCCAGATTCCAAATCCCGGCCTGAGAGTAGCGGACAGTACCTTTTACGAGAATTATACTATCATCGTTTTCTCATCATGTCAAGTAATTTCATTAAATTTTACATCGATCTCCCATTTTTTCTGTTAGTTACCACCAATAATTTGCTTTTTTATCTATTATGATAAAAATTCTATCATAATTACATTTTTTATATCTTGCTTCTTTCTCATTTCCATGATATGATAGAATTGTTAATTTATTCTGTGTTGTATCCAAAATACTGTCATACAGATCGAATGGGGTGAAGACATGAACCGCGCAATGCTCCGGCAATATACCAAGCTCGTAGAGTTCCTCGGCCTGACTCTGGGTCCCAGCTATGAGATCACGCTCCACGACATCAACGGGAAAAACAGCACCATTGTCGCCATCGTCAACGGCTCCATCAGTGGGCGGGATCTGGATTCCCCTCCCACCACCATGGCAATGAAGGCCATTGCGGACAATGCCGCCGGCCGGGATTACCGGATCAACTACAACGGCCTGGCCAGCGGCAATAAAGTCCTGCGCTCCTCCACCTACTATATTAAGGATAACGGCGGAAATCTGGTGGGAATGCTGTGTATCAATTTTGACGACAGTCAGTTTCAGGATATCACCCGTCAGCTTTTCCTGCTCATCCACCCAGACAATTACGTGGAAAACAATATCCTTGTCCGTCAGGATGTGCTGGAAGAAGCTGCCCTGGGAGAAGATACCGAGCGGTTCAACGGTTCGGTCCTCTCCGCCGCGGATGCCGTGATCCAGGAGACTCTGGCGGAAGACGGCGTGCCTGTGGACCGGCTCACCCAGGCCGAAAAGATCCGCATCGTGGCCCGGCTGGAGGAACGCGGCATCTTCCGTCTGAAGGGCGCTGTGGAACACGTCTCCCAGACACTGAGCTCCTCTCCCGCCAGCATCTACCGCTACCTGAGCAAGGTGCGGAAGGAGAAGGCGAAATGATCTCCCCCTGTTCCGCCCGGAATCTCCATGCCTTTCAGGATACCTGCGCCGTCGAGCACGTCATGGGCTCCCGGGCACTGTGCGCCCAGCAGACGGGTACGGCGGAGAGTTTTTTCCTCTCCGGCGAAATCCCGGCCGCCCTTTCTCTGGCCGGGAATATCCTGACCGTGGTCTCCCCCGGCGTCCCACCCGCGGAGGAGCTGGCCCGATTTGTACTGGACCACCCGGAGATTGACGAGGTCCATGCCTCCCTGTCGGCAGCGGCGGCTGTCCGCACCCGTCTGGGCGGCACGCTGGAAAGCTCCTGGTTCATGACCTGTCCCTCCCTGAGAGAACCTCCCCCCGATCCCCTGGTGCAGTTCCACCCCGATCCGCCTCTGGAGGAGGTTTTCTCTCTTCTCCGCGCCAGCCATCCCTTTTACGCGGTCCATCTGGACTGGGACCGCTGGTCCGCCGAACTCAATCTCTGGCGGGAAAAAGGGCTTACCGCTCTGTTTGGCCTGTACCTTGGGGAACATCTGGCGGGGACCGGGCGTATTCTGTCCCGGGACGATCAGACCGGAACCGTCGGTGCCGTGGCAGTCCTGCCCGCCGACCGGGGCCGGGGCTATGGCGCCCGGCTGTCCGCTTTTCTTACCCGCCGGATCCAAGCGGAGGGCCGCAGAGCCGTACTTATGAGCGGGTATGATGAAGTTGCCGCACTTTACCGGTCCATTGGCTACGTGGAAGCGGGCCGGTGGGGAGAACTATGCCTCAACCGCTGCCGCTGACGGAGGTGGAACCGGCAAAATGTCCTATCGTAAACGGGTCTTCTGCCTGATCCTGGGCCAGATCGTATCCGCCATCGGGATCGTCGGGATGGTCCAGGCCAACATCGGTCTGGACCCCTGGAACTGTCTTCACCAGGGCCTGAGCAATGTCACCGGGCTTTCGTTCGGAACCTGCACTATTCTGGTCGGCGCCGCCGCCATTCTCATTTCCTTTCTGCTGAAGGAGCCGCTGAGTCTGGGCACTGTGGTAAACGTGATCTGTCCCGGACTCCTCATCGACGGGATTCAGGCTCTCCGGCTGATCCCGCTGATGACCACCCTCCGGGGCGGAATTCTGATGATGCTGGGCGGTCAGGCAGTGCTGGCCCTGGGCACCTATTTCTACATGGCCGCCGCCATGGGGGCAGGTCCCCGGGATTCCCTGATGGTAGCCGTGTCCCGCCCCCTCCATATGGCCCCCGGCACCTGCCGGACCATTCTGGAAATCACGGCGGTGGGACTGGGCTGGCTCATGGGGGCCAAGGTGGGTGTCGGCACCCTCCTCTCCGCCCTCACCATCGGGCTGTTTCTCCAGGTTGTCTTTAATCTGTTCCGGTTCGACCCCAAAACCGTTCAGCACGACAGCTTTGCCCAGCTCTGGACAGCTTTTCGGGGCGTCTTCCGGAAACAGGCCCCGGAGCCGGAGGATGCTCCTTCGGATCTTCCCGCCGAAAAGCTCTGAAACGCGCAAAAATGCCCCGTGTCCCATCGGACACGGGGCATTTTCATTCAGTTCTTCATCCGTTTTTCGCCGCAGATGCCGGGGGAGAGCAGGGACAGGAACCGATCGGCGTCATCCTCGCTGCCCACGATACTGCCGTAGTGTATGGGGATCGCCGCCCCAGGACGGATCGTGTTCACCAGCCGGGCCGCCGCCGGGGCGTCCATGGTATAAGTTCCGCCCACGGGCACCAGGGCCACGTCGCATCCGACCGCTTCCGCCTCCGGAATGTCGTCGGTATCCCCGGCCACATAATAACGGATGCCGTCCATCGTCACCACATATCCCAGCCAGCCGTTCCGTTTGGGGTGAAACGGCTGGCGCTTGTTGTAGGCCGCCACGGCCTCCACCGGCACCCCTGCCGCCTCTCCCCGCTCTCCCGGAGCCAGGGCCAGCAGATGGGCGCTGTCAAAGCCCAGCGCCTTTCCCTGCTTCTCCTCCGAGGCGGGGAGGACCAGCACGGTGGACGCTCCGCGGACCTTTTCAATATCCTCCGGAGAAAGGTGGTCGTAGTGGCTGTGGGTAATCAGAATCACATCCGCGTCATGGGGGGAATCGTTCAGCTCAAAGGGATCAAAATAGATCTTTTTGGAGCCTCTCAGCTGTATGCTGGCATGGCCCAGCACGGCGACCTCATCCAGCCTCACAGCTTCTCTTCTCCCATCAGGATGGCCATGACGGCCTTTTGGGCGTGGAGCCGGTTCTCCGCCTCCTCAAAGATCTCAGGGGCGTGCTTTTCAAAGGTCTCGGCGGTGATCTCCTCTCCCCGGTGGGCGGGCAGGCAGTGCTGCACCATACAGCCGGGATGGGCCAGCTTCATCAGCTCCTCGTTGACCTGATAGACCCCGGCGAAGGCCTGCTCCCGCTTGGCCTTCTCACCCTCCTGGCCCATGGAAGCCCACACGTCGGTAAAGACGGCGTCGGCGTCCGCCGCCGCCTCCCTGGGATCCCGGACCAGAGAGAATTTGTCCCCATAGGCCCTGGCAAAGTCCAGCACAACCGGATCGGGCTCATATCCCTCGGGGCAGGCGATGGAGACGGACATCCCCGTCTTGAGGCCGCCCACGATGAGGGAGTTGGCCATATTGTTGCCGTCTCCCACAAAGGCCATCTTCAGTCCCTCCAGCCGGGTCATCTTCTCCCGGATGGTCATGAGGTCCGCCAGCACCTGGCAGGGGTGGGCAAAGTCGGTGAGACCGTTGATGACCGGGATATCGGCGTATTTGGCCAGCTCCTCCACCTCGTTCTGGCCGTAGGTGCGGATCATGATGCCGTCACAGTACCGGGACAGGACCCGGGCGGTGTCCTCGATGGGCTCGCCCCGGCCGATCTGGCTCTCCTTGCCGGAGAGGAAGAGGGCGTGGCCGCCCAGCTGGTACATGCCCACCTCGAAGGAGACCCGGGTGCGGGTGGAGTTCTTCTCAAAAATCATGGCCAGCGCCTTGCCCTGGAGATAATTGTGGGGCAGATGGTGCTTCTGGCTGTATTTCATCTGGTCGGCCACATTCAGAATGTGGTCAATGTCCTCTCCCGTCAGATCCAGGAGCTTCAAAAGGTCTTTTTCCATATTCGTTCACCTCGGTATCATTTTCGAGCGTTCAGCGGAGCGTCCTGTCCAGAATGGCCAGTCCCTTGTCCATCTCTTCCTTGGTGATGGTCAGCGGAGGCAGAAGGCGCAGCACGTTGTGGCCCGCCGTTAGCACCAGCAGTCCGGCGTCCATCAGCCTGGCCGCCAGGTCCTTGTTGGTAAAGCCGTCCCTGACCTCCACGCCGATCATCAGGCCCAGCCCCCGGGTTTTGCCCAGACAGGGCAGCTCCAGCCCCTCAATGCGCTCCCGGAGATACTGGCCCTTCTCGGCCACCTGCTGGAGCGCCGCGTCGTCCAGGATGTCCTGAACTGCCAGGGCGGCGGCGGAGCACACCGGGTTCCCGCCGAAGGTGGAGGCGTGAGTGCCCGGCCCCAGCACGCCGCGGCACCGTTCGCTGACCAGGAACCCGCCCATGGGCAGTCCCCCGGCGATGCCTTTGGCGAAGGTGACCACATCGGGCAGGATCCCGTACTGCTGGAAGCAGAAGAGGGTGCCTGTCCGGCCCACGCCGGTCTGCACCTCGTCCACCATGAGAAGCCAGTCCCGCTCGGCGCAGAGGATGGCCAGATCGTGGATGAAGGCCTTATCCAGGGGGAAGACTCCTCCCTCACCCTGGACCAGCTCCACCAGAATGGCGCAGACATCGTGGCCCGCCACCTCTTTCACCCCGTCGATGGTGGGATCGGCGTAGCGGAACCCGTCGGTAAAGGGGAAAAAGTAATTGTGGAACACATCCTGTCCGGTGGCGGCCAGCGTGGTCACCGTCCGGCCATGGAAGGAATTGTTCAGCGTGAGGACGGTGCCCCGGCCCTTCCCATACTTGTCAAAGGAATATTTCCGGGCCACTTTGATGGCTCCCTCATTGCTCTCGGCGCCCGAGTTGCCGAAGAAAGCTCCCGCCATGCCGGTACGGCGGCACAGGACCTCCGCCAGCCTGGCATAGGGCTGGGTGTAGAAGAGGTTGGACACATGGCCCAGCTTCCCGGCCTGTTCGGTGATGGCCTCCACCCATTTTTCATTCCCATAGCCCACGGAAATCACGCCAATGCCCGAGGTGAAGTCAATGTATTCCTTTCCCGACAGATCCCACAGTGTGGCGCCCTTTCCGCGGTCGATGTCCACGTCGAAGCGCCCGTAGGTCTGAAGCGTGTACTGATGGTCCAGCCGGACCAGTTCCTCATGTGTCATGGTTTGTCCTCCTTACAGGATCATGGTGCCGATGCCCTGGTCGGAGAGCATCTCGATGAGAATGGAGTGGGGGATGCGTCCGTCCAGAATGTGGGTCCGGGGGACGCCCTGCCGCACCGACTCCACACAGCAGTCGATCTTGGGGATCATGCCCCCCTGGATGACCCCGTCTTTGATCAGTCCCGGGATCTCGTTGAGGTGGGCCACATGGATCAGGGTTTCCTCATCATGGGGATCCCGGAGCAGCCCCCGCACGTCGGTAAGCAGGATCAGCTTCTCCGCATGGAGCGCCACCGCCAGTTTGGCCGCCGCGGTGTCGGCGTTGATATTGTAGGCGGTGTCGGCGTCGATCCCCTGGGCCACAGTGGAGACCACCGGAATGTAGCCGTTGGACAGGCAGTCCCGCACCGGCTGCGGGTTGACCACCTTGATCTGGCCCACCAGGCCGTATTTTTCGTCCAGCTGCTCGGCCTGGAAGAGCCCGGCGTCCATCCCGCACAGGCCCATGGCCTGCCCTCCCATCCGGTTCAGGGTCGCCACCAGGTTCTTATTCACCTTGCCGCAGAGGACCTGCTGGACGATGTCCATGGTCTCGGCATCGGTATAGCGCAGGCCGTCCACAAACCGGGACTCCTTGCCGATCTTGCCCAGCATCTCGGTGATCTCCGGCCCGCCGCCGTGGACCACCACCACCCGGATGCCCACCAGGGACAGGAGGATAATGTCGGAGATGACCGCCTGGCGGAGTTCCTCGGAGATCATGGCGTTTCCGCCGTATTTGATGACAATGGTCTTGCCATTGAATTCCTGAATATATGGCAGAGCTTCAGCCAAAACCTGAGCCCGCTCCACATGGGTGTAAGACATAGAAATCGACCTCTTTCAGGGGAGAATGTAACAGGACGGAGAGCAGATCAGGTGCGGTAGTCGCCGTTGATCTTCACATAGTCATAGGTCAGATCGCAGCCCCAGCAGGACACGGTGTGATCCCCCTCGTGGAGGTTCACCCGGATCTCCACGTCATCCCGGCTGAGAATGGATTTGGCCCGGTCCTCATCAAAATCCACTCCGGCGCCGTCCTTGCAGACCAGGATCTCCCCCAGATCGGAGGAAAATGTCACGTCCACATACTCCGGGCGGAAGGGGGCCTTGGAATAGCCCATGGCACAGAGAACCCGGCCCCAGTTGGCGTCGGCGCCGAACATGGCCGCCTTCACCAGGGAAGAGCCCACCACCGCCTTGGCCAGACGCTCGGCGGTCTCCTCGCTGCGGGCGTCGGTCACAGTGCAGGTGATGAGACGGGTGGCGCCCTCTCCGTCGGCGGCGATGTGTCTGGCCATATACTCGCACACCGCGTGGAGTGCCTTGGCGAAAAGCGTGTAATTGTCGTCCTTCCACTCGATGAGAGGGTTCTCCGCCATGCCGTTGGCCAGCACCACGCACATGTCGTTGGTAGAGGTGTCCCCATCCACCGTCACCCGGTTGAACGTCCGGGGCACGATGTCGTGGAGCGCGTCCTGGAGCAGCTCATGGGTGATGGCGCAGTCGGTGGTGATAAAGCAGAGCATGGTGCCCATATTGGGATGGATCATACCGCTGCCTTTGGCAATGGCTCCAATGGTCACCGTCTTTCCCCCGATGGAGAGGGTGACGGCGTATTCCTTTTTCTCGGTGTCGGTGGTCATGATGGCATGGGCGGCATCGTCGGAACCGCCCTCCCGCTTCATCTCCCTGACCAGCACCGGCACTCCCGCCTCAATGGCGGCGATATTCAGCCGCTGTCCGATGACGCCGGTGGAGGCCACCACGAAGTCGGAGGCCTTCAGCCCCACGGCCCCGGCCGCCGCCTCGCACATCTTCTGGGCATTCTCATGGCTCTCGGGGGCGCAGGCGTTGGCGTTGCCCGAGTTGGCGATGATGCCCCGGGCCACCCCGTCCTCCAGATGCTCCATGGTGACATAAAGGGGCGCGGCCTTTACCCGGTTCATGGTGTAGGTGGCCGCCGCCGTACACTCCTTTTCCGAGAGGATCATGGCCAGATCCTTTTTCCCGGACAGATAGTCCGTCATAGAGGAGACCACCGGCTGATTGCCGTCGGCCAGCCCCTGCTTCACTCCGCAGCGGATGCCGCCGGCGGTAAAACCCTTGGGAGCGGTAACGCCGCCCTGTACTTCTTTCATGCTGCTTCCTCCTTTAAAGGGCCAGACCCGCGGTCTCCTCAAAGCCCAGCATCAGGTTCATGTTCTGCACCGCCGCGCCGGAGGCGCCTTTTCCCAGGTTGTCGAACCGGGCGGTGACGATGGTCTGGTCGTGATTGCCAGAGACCGTCAGCTCCAGCTTGTCGGTCCCGGCGAAGGTGTTGGCCGCCAGGATCTCTCCGCTTTCATTGAAAGGGGCCACCTTCACCGCTTTCTCCCCGGCGTAGTAGGCCGACAGAATATAGCAGATCTCTTTTGCTGTGGGCTGGCCCTTCAGATAGCGGTTGTGAAACATCACCGTGGTGGCCATGCCCTTGTAGTAGTCATCCACCACCGGGCAGAACAGGGGCGGACGGTCCAGCCCGGCCACCGCGGCCATTTCGGGCAGATGCTTGTGCTGAAGGGCAGTGCCGTAGACCCGGGGGCTGAACAGTTCATCCGGCTTGTCGGCCGCCTCATACTGGGCGATCATTTTCTTGCCGCCCCCGGAGTAGCCGGTGAGGGAAAAACAGGTCAGCGGATAATCGGGGGGCAGGATATTCACTCTGACCAGCGGCGCCACCGAGGACAAAAAGCCGGTGGCATGGCAGCCGGGATTGGCCACCCATCTGGCCTGGGCCACCGCCATCCGCTGGCCGTGGAGCTCAGGAAAGCCGTAGACCCAGTTCGGAGAGACCCGGTGGGCGGTGGAGGCGTCGATCACCTTGGTGTGGCCGTTGTCAGCCAGCTCTGCCGCCTTCCGGGCCGCGTCGTCAGGGAGGCAGAAAAACACCAGATCGGCCTCGTCCATGAGCTTTCTGCGCTCCTCCTCATCCTTGCGCTTGTCGGGATCAATGGCCAGCAGCTGGATATCCTCCCGCGCCGCCAGACGGTCATAAATCTGGAGGCCGGTGGTTCCCTCCTGGCCGTCGATGAAAATTTTAGGTTTGCTCATCTGCCTCGCTCCCTCAGAAAGTCCTTCACGTGCTCGATCTGGACCTGCACCGCCTCCGGGGCAGGTCCGCCGTACACCGCCCGGCCTTTGACGCAGGTCTTCAGCTCCAGGGCCTGATAGATGTCGGTGTCAAACAGGGCGGACACCGAGCGGAAGTCCTTCAGCGGCAGGGTATCCAGCGTCTCTCCCGTGCGGATGCACATGTGGACCAGCCGGCCCACAATCATATAGGCCTCCCGGAAGGGCAGGCCCTTCTTCACCAGATAGTCGGCGCAGTCGGTGGCGTTGATGAAGCCCCCCGCCGCCGCCCGGCGCATATTCTCCCGGTTCACCGTCAGGGTGTCCAGCATGGCGGTGAACACCGGCAGGCACATCTCCACCGTGTCGATGGCGTCAAAAACGCACTCCTTATCCTCCTGCATGTCCTTGTTATAGGCCAGAGGAAGGCCCTTCATCAAAGTGAGCAGAGTGGTCAGAGAGCCGTAGACCCGCCCCGTCTTGCCCCGGACCAGCTCGGCCACGTCCGGGTTCTTCTTCTGGGGCATGATGGAGGAGCCGGTGGAATAGGCGTCATCCAGCTCCACGAATTTGAACTCCCAGGAACACCAGAGGATCAGCTCCTCGGAGAACCGGGACAGGTGCATCATCAGGAGGGAGCAGGCGGAGAGGAACTCAATGGCGAAATCCCGGTCGGACACCGAGTCCAGGGAGTTCTCGGTGGGCTTGGCGAAGCCCAGGGCCGCCGCCGTCTGGAACCGGTCCACGGGATAGGTGGAGGTGGCCAGGGCCCCGGCGCCCAGCGGGCACTCATCCATCCGCTCCATGCAGTCCTCCAGCCGCGTCACATCCCGGCGGAGCATATTGGCATAGGCCATCATGTAGTGGGCCAGGGTGGTGGGCTGGGCCCGCTGGAGATGGGTATAGCCCGGCATGACGGCGTCCAGGTTGGCCTCCGCCTTCTTCACCAGCACCCCTTCCAGATCCAGAATCATGTCAATGATCCTGGGGATCTCCTTCTTTACATAGAGGCGGAAGTCCACCGCCACCTGGTCGTTGCGGCTGCGGGCGGTGTGGAGGCGCTTGCCCGTATCCCCGATCCGGCGGGTGAGCTCCGCCTCGATGTTCATGTGGATGTCCTCGTTGTCCAGAGAGAACTCCACCTTTCCCTCCTCGATATCTTCCAGGATACCCTTCAGCCCCTCGATGATCTTTTCCGCCTCATGGGGCTCGATGATGCCCTGCCTGCCCAGCATGGCGGCGTGGGCGATAGAACCGGCGATATCCTCCCGGTAAAGCCGGGCGTCAAAGGTGATGGAGGAGTTGAAGTCGTTGACCAGGGTATCGGTCTCTTTTTGGAATCTTCCGGCCCAGAGTTTCATGGTGTGATCGCTCCTTCGGTGTGATAATCGGAGAATGGCCGGGACGCAAGACGGATGAGGGGACCCCATCGGGCGGACCCCAGTCCGCAAATGGAGATCTCCCTCATCCGCCACGGCCTCCGGCCGTGACGCCTTCCCACAGCGGAAGGCCCTTGTTTTTCTGTTACAGCTTGCCCTGCTCCCGGAGCGCCTGGACCGTGTCGGGCAGGCCCCACAGGTTGATAAAGCCGGTGGCATCGTTCTGGTTGTAGTCGCTCTCCTCGAAGGTCACCAGATTCTCCGAATAGAGGGAGCAGGGGGAGGTGACTCCGGCGTTGATGATGTTGCCCTTGTAGAGCTTGAGCTTCACCGTGCCGGTGACATGCTCCTGGGTCTTGGCGGCAAAGGCGGAGAGGGCCTCCCGCAGCGGGGTGAACCACTTGCCGTTGTAGATCAGATCGGCGAAGTCCACCGCCAGCTTGCTCTTCATATGGGCGGTATCCTTGTCCACGGTGATCATCTCCAGCACCTCATGGGCGTGGTAGAGGATGGTGCCGCCCGGGGTCTCATAAACGCCCCGGTCCTTCATGCCCACCAGCCGGTTCTCCACGATGTCCAGCAGGCCGATGCCGTTCTCACCGCCCAGCTTGTTGAGCTTACGGATGATGTCGCTGGCCTTCATCTTCTCCCCGTCGATGGCCACCGGCCAGCCCTTCTCAAAGTCCAGAGTGACATAGGTGGGCTTGTCGGGGGCATCCACCGGGCTGACCCCCATCTCCAGGAAGCCGGGCTTCTCGTACTGGGGCTCGTTGGCGGGATCCTCCAGATCCAGACCCTCATGGGAGAGGTGCCACAGATTCTTGTCCTTGGAATAGTTGGTCTCCCGGGAGATCTTCAGAGGCACGTTGTGGGCCTCGGCGTAATCGATCTCCTCGTCCCGGCCCTTGATGGACCACTCCCGCCAGGGGGCGATGATCTTCATATCAGGGGCAAAACGCTTAATCGCCAGCTCGAACCGCACCTGGTCGTTGCCCTTTCCGGTGCAGCCGTGGCAGATGGCGTCAGCCCCCTCCTTCCTGGCGATCTCCACCAGCCGCTTGGCGATGACGGGCCGGGCGAAGGCAGTACCCAGCAGATACTGCTCATATTTGGCGCCCATCT
>JAQXNP010000082.1 GCA_029098065.1 Clostridiales bacterium
GCGATGGCGGCCTCGTCCAGATAGCCGGTCAGATCACCGGAAAAGATTTCGGTGGCCTCCCGGGCCAGAGGGGAGTCCACTACCACCTCAAAGTCGGGGACGCTCCTGACCAGTCCCTCCTGCTTGATCTCCCGGATGAAGTAGAGCAGTTCCTGGGTGCGGCCCACGGCGAAGGCGGGGATGATGACATTGCCCCCCCTGGCCATGGTCTCATCAATGATGGCGGCCAGTTCGTTTTTATAGTCGCCCCGGCCGGCGTGGAGCCGGTCGCCGTAGGTGCTCTCGGTGACCACATAGTCGGCGGAGCCCTGGATGGGCTGGGGGTCCCGGATGATGGGCTGGTCCACGTTGCCCAGGTCGCCGGAGAAGACGATCTTCTTGGTCACGCCGGCCTCGGTGAGCCAGAGCTGAGCCTCGGCGGAGCCCAGAAGATGGCCGGCGTCCACGAATTCCAGTTCCACGTCGTCATGGAGTCGGATGCGCTGGCCGTACTCGATGGGGGCCAGGTGCTTCAGGGTCTCCTCAGCGTCCTGAATGGTGTAAAGGGGTTCCACCGGCGGTTTGCCCGCTCGCTGGCCCTTCTGGTTCTGCCACTGGGCGTCGCTCTCCTGGATATGGGCGGAGTCCAGCAGCATGATGGACAGGAGCTTGGCGGTGAGCCGGGTGCAGTAGATGTTGCCGGTGAAGCCCTGCTTTACCAGCAGGGGCAGGCGGCCGGAGTGGTCGATGTGGGCGTGGGTGACAATGACCGCCTCCACCATGCCGGGGTTGAAGTCCAGGACGCTGTTGTCAATCTCGTCCCGGCCCTGCTGAAGTCCGCAGTCGATGAGATACTTGCGTCCGCCGCATTCCACGCAGTGGCAGCTTCCCGTCACAGCCCGGGCGGCACCGAAAAATGTGAGTTTCATGTTCAGCCCTCCTTGTCGTCGGAGGCGCCGGAAGGCGCCCGATCCTGTCCCAGTTTCGATACTCTGGCCCATTCCACTCTCCGGTCGGAGAGTTTTTCCACCTGGATCCGGAGGCCGTCGGCCTCCACCGCCGGATGGCTGCCGTCGGCGGGGATCACGTCCAGCCGGGCAAAGACCAGGCCGCCCAGAGTCTCCGCCTCCTCCTCTTCCGGGAACTCCATGTTCAAAGCCTGAGCCACGTCATCCAGCCCGGCGGAACCGGCGATGCGCCAGAGGTTGTCTCCCAGGACTTCGATCTCCTGCTCGTCCTGGGGGTCGAATTCATCGTAGATGTTGCCCACCAGTTCTTCCAGCAGGTCCTCCATGGTGATGATGCCGCTGGTGCCGCCGTATTCATCCACCACCACGGCCAGGTGGATCTTCCGGTTCTGCATGTCCCGGAACAGGACGTCTGTGCGGACCGTCTCCGGGACAAAATAGGCCTTCCGCAGCAGTTCCCGCACCGGTTTGGGATGGGATGCCCGGGCGTTGAGCAGATAGTCCCGGGTGTTCAAAATACCGATAATATCGTCCTGATCCTCTTCATAAACGGGGAACCGGGTGAGTCCGGAGGTCCGGATGGTCTCCACGATCTCCTCATCCGGATCGTCCGCCCACAGCATCACCACATCGGTGCGGTGGACCATCACGTCGCCGGCGGTGGAGTTGTTGAACTCAAAGACATTTTCAATGAGCTCTTTCTCCTCTTTTTCGATGGCGCCGTTTTCCTCGCCCTTGTCCACCATGAGGCGGATGTCCTCCTCGGACACATCCTCGGTATTGGCGTGGGGATCGATCCCGCAAAGCCGCAGGAACAGACCGGTGAGGCCCAGGACCAGCCAGCACAGGGGCCGGAGGATCACGGATATAGCCCGGAGAAAGCCCAGCAGCCTCCGGCCCGCCCGCTGTGGATCATGAAGAGCCAGACGGCGGGGGAGATAGATCACCAGCACCAGGTGGATCAGCCACAAAATGAGGAGTACCAGAACGGCGTCCCACACCGGGGAGCGAAGGCCGAAGCGGAACCATCGGGCGGCGGTGGCCGCCGCGGCGATGATCTCCGCCGTCAATAGGATCCGGCAGGCGCACAGCGCGTGAACAGGGGATCGGGCCAGCCGGGCCAGAGGATCGCTCTCATTCCGAATCAGGGGATCGGAAGAGAGCTCCTTCAGGGTGGTCTCTCCGGCGGCGCACAGGCCGCCCAGCAGAATGAGAATCAGCTCCATAAGTAATCGGGGAAGTGTGGGATCGCCCACAGGGGATTCCTCCTTTTTATGTACCAAATGGTTTATCAAAAATCAGTATAACACAGTTATGGGGAAAATGCACGAGAAAAGAGAAAAAGTGCCTTCTGATTTGCGCGCGGATGGCAAAAATCCCACAGCTCTGCCAGACGGTTGGAAAGAACTGGAAGCCGCATTGCCCGCGTGACCACATCCCGAATCCCCGGGGCCGATGTGGAACGGCACAGAAGCGGCGGGGCGGATAAAGGGGCTTCCGCGGAAAAGCCCCGGGTTCGGGGAATGGCTGGGAATCTGCCCAATATCAACAGAAAGCGTGAGAAGCGGGAGAAAAAATGTGGCAAAAGGCGCTCTTTTCATCCTTCATTTGAAGTGCTATAATAACTCCGCTTTTGATGAACGGAAAAGCGGGTGTGTGATGATGGGAGATTGGAAAGAAACCGGCCGGCAGGAACTGAGGGGCCTGGGGACCCGGCTGCTGGCCCTGCTGAAGTGGTGCGGTCTGGCCGTGGTCCTGGGGCTGGGCATCGGGCTGGTGGGGGCGGCGTTCCATGAGGCGGTGTCCTGGGCCACCCGGACCCGGGGGGAATTCCCGTGGCTGCTGTATCTGCTTCCTGCGGCGGGGCTGGCCATCGTGGGGCTCTACCGCCTGGCGGGCGTCTATGAGGATAAGGGGACCAATCTGGTGCTGGCCGCGGTCCGCGGAGAGGCCTCTCTGCCGTTCCGCACCGCGCCCCTGATCTTTATCGCCTCGTCCCTGACCCACCTGTGCGGAGGTTCCTCCGGCCGGGAGGGGGCCGCCCTCCAGATCGGAGGGTCCATCGCCTCCAGCTTTGGGCGGCATCTGGGCTTTGGGCCGGAAGATCAGCGGGTGCTGGTGGTCTGCGGTATGTCGGCCGCCTTTTCCGCCCTTTTTGGCACGCCGCTTACCGCCGCGGTTTTTTCCATGGAAGTGGCTCAGATCGGAGTGATGCGCTACGCCGCTCTGGTGCCGGCTCTGGTGTCCGCCCTGACGGCCGTTCTGCTGGCCGGAAGGCTGGGCCTGGCTCCCACGGCCTATGCCGTGGCGGAGGTCCCTGCGCTGACCTCCCTGAGCCTGGCGCGGACGGTGCTGCTGGGAGTGCTGTGCGCCCTGGTGGCCGTCCTTTTCTTCAGCGCCATGCACGCGGCCCATGGAGCGTATGCCAGATATCTGAAGAATCCCTATCTCCGGGCTGCCGTGGGAGGCGGGATTGTCGTCATCCTGACCCTCCTGTCCGGCAGCCGGGACTACAACGGCGCGGGAGGGGAGCTCATCGCCGCCGCCGTGGCCGGGGAGGCGGCCCCCTGGGCGTTCCTGCTGAAGATTCTGTTCACCGCCCTGACGCTGGGGGCGGGGTTCAAGGGGGGCGAGATCGTGCCCGCCTTCTTTACCGGAGCCACCTTCGGATGCGCGGCGGGGCCGCTGCTGGGGCTGCCCGCCTCTTTTGCCGCCGCGGCGGGGATCGTATCGGTGTTCTGCGGAGTGACCAACTGTCCGCTGGCCTCCGTTCTCCTCTCTTATGAGCTCTTTGGCGGAGAGGGGCTGCCCCTGTATGCCGCCGCCTGCGCGGTGAGCTGGCTGGTTTCCGGCCGGGGAGGCCTGTACAGCGCGCAGACGGTGTACTCCGACTGAGCCGGATGCGGTTTTTCTGAAAATACAGCAGGCGTTTTTTTGAAAAAGGTTCTTGTTCCGAACGCAGGATCTTTTCCGAATACACTTGCCGGATGGAAAAAACATGTGCGGAGCGTTTCAGGCGCTCCGCACATGTTTTTTGATCAGGCGTTATGATAGGCCTTGGCCGCAGAGATGAAATCCCGGAACAGGGGGTGTGCCTTGTTGGGCCGGCTCTTGAACTCGGGATGGAACTGGACGCCCACGAACCAGGGGTGGCCGGGCAGCTCCACGATCTCCACCAGCCGTCCGTCGGGAGAGAGACCGGCCAGATCCAGACCGGCGCTCACCAGGGCATCCCGGAATTCGTTGGAGAACTCATAGCGGTGGCGGTGGCGCTCATAGATGACCTCGGTGCCATAGGCGGCCCAGGTCCTGGAGCTCTGGCTGGTGATCCGGCAGGGATAGGCGCCCAGCCGCATGGTGCCGCCCTTGTCAGTGATGTCCCGCTGTTCGGGCATCAGGTCGATGACCGGGTGAGCGGTGGTTTTGCTGAACTCGCCGGACTGGGCGTCCTCCATACCCGCCGCGTGGCGGGCGAACTCCACCACCGACATCTGCATCCCCAGGCAGATGCCGAAGTAGGGCACTTTATGCTCCCGGGCGTACCGGACGGCGGAGATCATGCCCTCGATGCCCCGCTCGCCAAAGCCGCCGGGGACCAGAATGCCGTCGCAGTCCTTGAAGACTTCGGCCGCGTTGCCGTCGTCGACCAGCTCGGAGTCCACCCAGTCGATATCCACCTTGACATCATTCTCGATTCCGCCGTGGGTCAGGGCCTCGGCCACGGAGAGATAGGCGTCGTGGAGGGCCATGTACTTGCCCACCATGGCGATCTTCACGTGCTTTTCAGCGCTCTTGGCCCGCTCCACCATGTCCCGCCATTCTCCCAGAGCGGGGGCGCGGTCCTCCAGCCCCAGCCGTTTGCAGACCACGTGGGCCAGCCCCTCGTCCTCCAGCATCAGAGGAACTTCATAAAGGATGGGTGCGGTGAGATTGGGGATGACGTTTTTGGCGGGGATATTGCAGAAAAGGGAGATCTTGTTGCGCACGTCCTGAGGAATATCGTAATCAGAGCGGCAGATAATGACGTCGGGCTGGATGCCCAGAGAGAGCAGTTCCTTGGCGGAGTGCTGGGTGGGCTTGGACTTCAGCTCGCCGGAGCCGGGGATGGAGACGATGAGGGAGACGTGCAGGAACATGCAGTTCTCCCGCCCCACCTCAGCCGCGGCCTGGCGGATGGCCTCCAGGAAGGGCTGGGACTCGATGTCGCCCACGGTGCCGCCGATTTCGGTGATGACTACATCGGTAGAGCCGTCCCTGCCCACCCGGTAGATGCGGTTCTTGATCTCATCGGTAATGTGGGGGATGACCTGAATCGTGCCGCCCAGGTAGTCGCCGCTGCGTTCCCGGCTGAGGACAGTCCAGTATACCTTGCCTGAGGTGACGGAGGAATTGACGGTGAGATTCTCGTCGATGAAGCGCTCGTAGTGGCCCAGATCCAGATCGGTTTCAGCGCCGTCCTCGGTGACAAAGACCTCGCCGTGCTGGAACGGGCTCATGGTGCCCGGGTCTACATTCAGATACGGATCGAACTTCTGGATGGTCACCTTATAACCCCGGGCCTTCAGCAGCCGGCCCAGAGAGGCCGCCGTGATGCCCTTGCCCAGGCCGGAGACCACGCCGCCGGTGACAAAGATATATTTGGTCGCCATATTTTCCATCTCCCCCAATGATAATCAATCTCAGACATTTTATACTGGAAGCCGTGTTTCGTCAAGGCGTGTCCCGCGAAAAAGACGAAAAGAAGTCCTTGCTTCCCCCGATGTTTCCGTGGTATGATAAACAAAATTCGGGGAGGGATCCGCCATGAGCTATGCTGACGAAGTTTTTCTTCAGAACTGCCGGGATATTCTGGATCACGGAGTCTGGGACACCGATCTGAAGGTACGCCCCCATTGGGAGGACGGCGCCCCTGCCCACACCGTCAAGTGCTTCGGCATTGTCAACCGGTATGACCTTCAGAAAGAATTTCCCATCCTCACCGTCCGGCGGCAGTATCTCAAGTCGGCAGTGGACGAACTGCTGTGGATCTGGCAGAAGAAGTCCAACAACATCGCGGATTTGTCCAGCCATGTGTGGGACGCCTGGGCGGATGAGAACGGCTCCATCGGCAAGGCCTACGGCTATCAGCTGGGGGTGAAGCACCACTATCCCGAGGGGGATATGGATCAGGTGGACCGGGTGCTCTGGCTTCTGAAGCACGACCCGGCCTCCCGGCGCATCCTGACCAACCTTTATAACCACCACGATCTGAGCGAAATGGCCCTCTATCCCTGCGCCTATTCCATGACCTTCAACGTGTCGGGAAATGTGCTCAACGCCATTCTGAACCAGCGCAGTCAGGACATGCTCACCGCCAATGGCTGGAATGTGATGCAGTACGCCGCCCTGGTGATGATGCTGGCCCAGGTCTCCGGCCTGGTGCCCGGCCAGCTGGTCCACGTCATTGCCGACGCCCATATCTACGACCGCCATGTGCCGGTGGTGGAGGAGCTGCTGAAGCGGGAGCCCTTCCCGGCCCCCAGGGTGACCCTGGATCCGTCGGTGACCGATTTCTATCAGTTCACCAAGCAGAGCTTTACCATGGAGGGATACCGCTGTCACGAGCTGGATGAAAAGATCCCGGTGGCCATATGAGAGTTTTGATCTCCGCCTGTCTGCTGGGCCTGCCCTGCCGGTATGACGGCACGGGAAAGCTGCTGGAAGAGGTGAACGGCCTGCTGGACCGGGTGACTTTCATCCCCGTCTGTCCCGAGCAGCTGGGGGGATTGCCCACGCCCCGTCCCCCCGCGGAACAGGTGGGGGAGCGGGTGCTTACCCGGACGGGGGACGATGTGACCGGAGCCTACCGCCGGGGCGGGGAATTGACGGCGGCCCTGGCGGAGTATCTGGACTGTCGGTGCGCTCTGATGAAGGCCAGAAGCCCCTCCTGCGGCAGCGGGACTATTTACGACGGGACCTTTACTTCCACCCGGGTCCCCGGAGACGGGACGGCGGCCCGGGCGGTGAAGGAACTGGGCATCCCCGTCTTTGACGAGGAGCACTGGTCAGATTTTCTGGACTATCTCAACGGGGGGGAAGCGCTGTGAAAGCCATTGTTTCGGTAGACGCCAACTGGGCCATCGGGCGGGAGGGGAAACTGCTGTGCCCCGTTTCCGCCGATCTGAAGCGGTTCAGGCAGATCACCACGGGGCATCCGGTAATCCTGGGCCGGAAAACGCTGGCCACTTTCCCGGGGGGACGCCCCCTGCCCGGGCGCCGGAATCTGATTCTTTCCCGGACGCCCGGCTTTCTGGTGGAGGGAGCGGAGGTGTTTCCCAGCCTGGATGCCCTGCTGGCGGCGGCGCCGGAGGACAGCATCGTCATCGGCGGAGAGTCGGTGTACCGGGCGCTCCTGTCCCGATGCGAAACGATCTGGGTGACCCAGCTCGGCCGCGCGTTTCCTGCCGACGCATGGTTTCCCGCACTGGACCAGGACCCGGATTGGCGGGAAACGGAATCGGGCCCGATTCAGGAGGAAAATGGGATCACGTTCCGCTATATAACGTATTCCAGAGTCAAATGAGCGGAAAAACCCCTTGCATTTCCCCCGAATCTGTGCTAATATAAAGTTCCTGTGGAAGTAAGGGCGCCGTCCGCCCTGCGTGATTTGAATACTGCCCCGCCATCCGGGGCGAAAGGAACGATGAACTGTGGATATCGTCAAGCTGATTATGACCATCATTCAGGTGGTTTTGGGCGTGATTCTGATTGCGGTGGTGCTGCTTCAGGAGGGTAAGACTTCCGGCCTGTCCGGAGCTATCTCCGGCGGGGCTGACACTTTCCTGTCCAAGAACAAAGCCAAGAGCTGGGACGCCAAGCTGGCCCGGTGGACCAAGTGGGTGGCGATCGCTTTCGTGATTCTCACTTTTGTGGTCTCCCTGGTAAAGTAAATCCCAAACGCCCTCCCACATCAATGGGAGGGCGTTTTTTGTTCCGTTTGTGATAGGGACCGGCCTGCCGACGGGTATACTAATTTTTGATTGTACCAAGGAAATGAGGAACGATATGGCTGAAACGGAAAAAACGATTATCAAAGGCCGCTACCAGGGATCTGGACGGGGCTTCGGCTTTCTGATCCCCGAGGGAGGGCAGGCCAGGGTGTCTGACTTTTTTGTCCCGCCCCGCCATGAAAACGGCGCCTGGGATGGGGACACGGTGGAGGCGGAGCCGGAGGGGGAGGACCCCCTGCGACCCGGACGCCAGTGTGCCCGGGTCACCCGGATCGTGGAGCGGGGAAATCCCCTGGTTACGGGGGTGCTGATCCGCCGGGACCGGGAAATGTGGCTGAAGCCGGACAATGACCGCCTGCCCTCCGCCATCAAGATCGTGGGGAGCAAAGCCAGACTCCGGGAGGGGGAGAAGGCGGCCGCGGC
Organism: Clostridiales bacterium; assembly: GCA_029098065.1. Taxonomy (GTDB): domain Bacteria; phylum Bacillota; class Clostridia; order Oscillospirales; family Oscillospiraceae; genus Vermiculatibacterium. The sequence goes on from JAQXNP010000082.1 coordinate 8,360, forward strand.
GGTGACCAGCTATGGGACCGCTCATCTGCCTCCGCTGGGCAGCGTGCGGGAGACTTTCGGTCCCGCCGGTACCCGTCAGGCGTCAACAGAGGCCATCCTCTGCCAGCAGGGCATCCAGCGGGAGTTTCCCGCCCTGGCGCAGGCCGAGGCCGCCGCTGTCCGGCAGCGGGTGCCGGCCGCCGCCTGCCGGGGAAGGATGGACCTGCGGAAAAAGACGGTTATCACCATTGACGGGGCCTCCTCCAAGGATCTGGATGACGCCGTCTCCCTGGAGCGGGACAGGGATGGGAATTGGGTTCTGGGCGTCCATATTGCCGATGTGAGCTATTATGTCACCCCCGGCACCGCCCTGGATCAGGAGGCCTTCCAGCGGGGGACATCGGTCTACTTCGCCGATCAGGTCATTCCCATGCTGCCGGTGGAGCTGTCCAACGGGATCTGTTCCCTCAACCCGGGTGTGGACCGGCTCACCCTGTCCTGCATCATGACCATGAGCCCCCGGGGAGAACTGCTGGACCACACACTGGCCAAGAGCGTCATCCGCTCCGCCGAGCGGATGACCTATGAGGACTGCAACCGGCTCCTTCAGAACGCCGATTCCGCCCTGGCGGAGCGGTACCGGAACATCCTGCCCATGCTCCGGGATATGGCGGCCCTCTCCAAAGTGCTGGAGCGGCGCCGGAGGGCCCGGGGCAGCCTGGATCTGGAGAGCCAGGAGAGCTATATCCACTGTGATGAGACGGGCCGGCCGGTGGACATCACCGCCCGGCAGTCGGGGGAGAGCGAGAAGCTCATCGAGTCCTTCATGCTGGCGGCCAACGAGACGGTGGCCAAACATCTCTTCGATTGTAAGAAGCCGGCGGTGTACCGGGTGCATGAGAAACCCTCCGCCGAAAAGGTGGAGAACCTGCGGGCCATGCTGTCTCCCCTCGGGTTCAATCTGCGGGAGGGGGACAACGGTACCCTCCAGAAGGCACTGGACACCTTCCGGGACCGCCCGGAGGGCCCCGCGGTGTCCATGATGGTGCTCCGCTCCCTGATGAAGGCCCGCTACGATACGGAAAATCTGGGCCACTTCGGACTGGCGGCCCCCTATTACTGCCACTTCACCTCTCCCATCCGGCGCTATCCCGATCTGATGGTCCACCGCTGCCTCCACCTGCTGCTGGATAAAAAACCCCACAGCGAGGCGAAACTGGCCAAGGACTGCGCCCGGGCGGCGGTCCAGTCCTCCCGGCGGGAGATCGCCGCCCAGACCGCCGAGCGGGATATCGACAAGCTCTATTTCGCCGACTATATGCGGGATCACATCGGGGAGACTTTCCCGGCGGCGGTGTCCGGAGTCACGAAGTTCGGCCTCTTTGCCGCCCTGCCCTCCGGGGTGGAGGGCCTCATCCCGGTGGAGAGCCTGCCGGACGACCGCTATGACTACGACGAGCTCCACCTCACTCTGACCGGGGAACGGACGGGACGGAAATATACCTTCGGCATGGCGCTGGAGGTGGTGTGCGTGGCCGCCGACCCGGGGACGGGACAGGTGGACTTCCGCCTGCCGGGCAGGGAGGATGCCCCCGGCCGTCCCGCCAGGGCGGAGCGGCCGCTTCCGGAGCGTTCCCGGAAGAAACGGGAGAGCGCCCGGAAGGGCGGCCGCCGGGGCGGGAACCGGCCCGCCATGCACGTGCCCAAAAAGCGGGGCAAGGGGCGCCGTTCCCGGCATTGAGGGAAGCGGCTGTTACCATTTGTTCCGCCTTTGTAATCGGAATCCACCAGAATGGCCCCTCCTTTCATGATAGAATACATCTGAAAGGAGGGGCCGCTTTATGAGACGAACCCCGTATCTGATTCCGGCAGCCGCCCTGCTGCTGGGGCTGTGCGGCTGCCAGAGCCAGCCGGCCGCCGTGCCCTCCGCGCCGGCAACCCCCGCGCCGGGGCAGTTTGTGTTCACCCGGGACAATTTCCCCAGGCTGGACGGCTCCACCGCCACGGTTCCGCTGGGACAGGCGGTGGCCTCGGTGCTGCTGGGGGAGAGCCGGGAGGAGGTCTCCGACCTGATCCAATTCAATAAAACCTCCCGGGCCTACTATAATCTGGTGGACGGGAACGCCGACCTGCTCATCGTGGCCGAGGGGGGCGAGGACTCCTACGCCTACCGGGATGAGCACGGAAAGAGCTGGCGGATGGAGCCCATCGCCGCCGAGACTCTGGTGTTTTTCGTCAATGAGGACAACCCGGTGGACGGCCTGACGCTGGATCAGGTTCGGGACATTTATTCCGGGAAGATCACCAACTGGTCGGAAGTGGGCGGCAGCGACGCCCCCATCCAGCCCTACCAGCGGCCAAAAGGGGGAGGCAGCCAGGCCATTATGGACAAGGAGGTCATGGGGGATATCCCCATGATGGAGCCTTTCAACACCGACTACGTGGTCTCCTCCATGGAGGGGATCATTGAGGCGGTGCGGGCCTGGGACGACCGGCCCGACGCCATCGGATACACCGTCTATTATTACGCCGATGACATGGGCATGGCCGATGGACTCAAACTGCTGTCCATCGACGGAGTGGCCCCCAACGACGGCACCATCCGCAGCGGGGAGTATCCCATTCACACCGCCTATTACGCCGTCATGGACGCCGGCACCCCGGAGGGCAGCCCCACCGCCGTCCTCTTCGACTGGCTGCTGAGCCAGGAGGGGCAGGATCTGATCGACCACGAGGGCTATGTGTCGGTGCTGGAGCCCTCCAGATGAGGCGGGGGATGGTGCTTGGGACGGCTCTGGCCCTTCTGCTCACCGGGTGCGCGCAGGCCCCGGCGGAGGAGACCCCGGTCCGGAGCCTCTCCCCGGTCTATACCGACTGGTCCGGTCTCACCCCATACCAGCCTCCCCGGGATCAGTACACCCGGCGGTATGAGACGTACACCGACACCCTGATCCCCGCCGGAGACTATGGCCCTCTGATCCCCTTCGCCGGAGCTGTCTGCACCCGGACAGAGGGCCTCCGCTGGACAGAGGATTATCAGCTCTACGGCCTGGTCACGCTGGAGGGGGAAGTGGTGACGGACCCGGTGTTCTCCAACGCGTTTCCCATCGTCAGCTATCGGGGCCGGAGGGAAACCACCGGGGCGCTGCTGCTGAACCGGACCTTCACCGGCCCCGACGGGCAGCCGGAGGCCCGGGCCGCCGTCTGTGCCGGGGACGGCAGCTGGTGTACCGGTTTCCTCTACACGTATAATTGGGAATATCTGTCGTGCGGTGACCTCAGCCGCGGGATTCCGCTGCAGAAGGGGGAGACCCAATTCGTCTTTGTGGATCCGAAGACCGGGGAGGAGCTGCGGGTGGTGGACACCGCCCCGGCCCGGGCCGTCGGGGTGTATCCCGATGAGCTCTTCTGGAGGCTCGCCCCGGGAGAGGATTTCGCCGGCTTCAGCACGTGGGGGGAGGACGGTCTGGAACGGTATTTCGTCTATGACCTGAATGAGGGGACGGTCACCCCCGCCGCCGGCGATACGGAATACGCCGGGATCTTCTCGGAAGGGCTGTGCGCGGCCCGGAACAGCGGAGGCCTCTGGGGCTATCTGGACGGGCAGGGCCGGTGGGCCATCGATCCGGAATACGATGAGGCCTGCGATTTTCAAAACGGCGGCGCCGTGGTCCGGAAGGGAGAGCGCTGGATGGTGCTGAACCGGGACGGCTCGGCCCGGCTGACCCTGCCCGAGGGCTGCGCTCTGGAGTGGAACAACGATACGGCCTGGGCCTTTTTTGACCGGGACGCCGAGGGGGGCGGAAACGCCGTCCTGCTGGACGAAAACTATCAGGTCATCCCCATCCCGGAGGGGGCAGAGCCCTCCTGCCTGTCCTATACCGGCGGCGGAGGGATCTTCTGGCGGGAGGGGGAAGAGTGGGTTGTCCTCTCCGGCGGGGAGCGCCGGACCAGTTCCTGCCCGGGAACGCCCGCCGACGCCTGGGGAAATTATGTGCTTCAGGACGACGGGCATGGGACCTGGTATCTGGTGGACCTGGACACCGGGGCGGTCCGGACGTTTGAGGGTGTCAGCTATATGATGTTCCAGCTTGACACTGTCACCGGCGAGCCCTATCTGTGGCTCAGCCGGGAGGAGAACGGCGGCTGGGAACTGCGGGACCTGGAGGGGAATCTTCTGGCCCGGCAGGACTACGACAGCACCGGCTCCGTGGAGATGGCCGGGGGACTGGTGGCCCGGTGGGAAAAAGACCGCTTCACCCTGACCACCCCCGGCGGGGAGACAGTTTTTTCCTGGTCCGTGGCCAGCCCGGAAGATTGAAAAAATTTTCGGGAACCTTTTGGGAGATTCGGCGTCCAATCCATCGAGAATAAACATAAAGGAGTTTTTACCCTCATGAAGTACATCCGGATTTCTGCTCTGGTTCTGGCCGGAGCCCTGACCCTGTCCCTCCTCACCGCCTGCGGCGGAAAGGACGCCGAAGCCACGCCCGCTCCGGAGGATATGGAGTCCCCCGCCGTCACCGAGAGCCTTCCTCCCGAGGAGACCCCGGCGGAGAGCGGGGAGCCCGATCCCTCCGAGACGGCGGACACCGCCGGACCCGGGGAGAGCGGGGACGAAGCCCCGGCCCCGGAGTCCCAGAGCCCCGCTCCCTCGCCCAAGCCCACGGCCAGCGCAAAGCCCAGCGCAAAGCCCAGCGAGAAGCCCCCCATCCAGACTCCGGCACAGAAGCCTGCCGACAGCGCCAAACCCTCCGAGTCCCCCGCGGCATCCCAGCCTCCTGCCGACACGGACAAGGTGCAGGCGTCCTGGGACGCCATTTCAGGGGCCATGGAGCTGCCTGCCTTTATGGATCTGGACGACGACCTGCTCTCTGAGCTGTATGGCATCAGCACCTCCGACCTGGTGACCTATGTCGGCAAGATCCCCATGATGAACGTTCAGGCCACCGAATTTTTCATCGCCCAGGTGCAGCCGGGAAAGATGGACACGGTGAAGACTGGCATCGCCCGGCGCCAGGCCGATCTGCAGGCCCAGTGGGAGCAGTATCTCCCTGCCCAGCTGGAGCTGGTGAAGAATTACAAACTGGTGACCAACGGGGATTACGTCATGTTCTGCATCTGCCGGGACACGGATACGGCGGTGAGCCAGTTTAACAGCTGTACAAAATAAGAAAAAGGTATTATAATGCGGAAAGGCGCCCGGCGTGCCGGGCGCTTTTCCCTGTAAAAATCACTCCCGGGGGTGTCCCATGGTCTTTTCCAGCGTGTTTTTTGTGTTCGAATATCTGGCCGTGGTGCTGCTGGCCTACTATATCACACCGCTGAAGTGGCGCAATCTGGTGCTTCTGATCCTCAACCTGATCTTTTATGGATGGGGGGAACCGGTGTATATCCTCATCATGTTCCTGTCCATCGCCATCGACTACACCCACGGCCTGTTGGTGGACCGGTACAAAAAACGGGGAGAAGACGGCAAGGCCCGGCGCACCGTGGCATTTTCGGTGATCTTCAATCTGGCTCTTCTGTTTTTCTTCAAGTACTGGGACTTCATCGCCGGGTCCCTGGCCGCCGTGGGGCTGACCTTTATGCCGAAGCTGGGGCTGAGCCTGCCCATCGGCATCTCCTTCTATACCTTCCAGACCATGAGCTATACCATCGACGTCTACCGGGGGGACGCCAAAGCCCAGCGGAACATCATCAATTTCGGCACCTTCGTCACCCTGTTTCCCCAGCTCATCGCCGGGCCCATCATCAAGTACAAGGACCTGGGGGATCAGATCGACCACCGGGACCATACAGCGGTGCGGTTCGCCTCCGGGGTGGAGGTCTTTATGGTGGGACTGGCCAAGAAGGTTCTGCTGGCCAACGGTCTGGGACCGCTTTGGGAGGCCTTTCGGGATATGCCGGTGGAACAGCTCACCACCGCGGGGGCCTGGCTGGGGATCGTGGCCTACTCCCTCCACCTGTATTTCGACTTTTCCGGCTATTCCGACATGGCGGTAGGCCTGGGGCGGATGCTGGGCTTTGAGTTCCTGCGCAACTTCAACTATCCCTACATCTCCCGTTCCCTCACCGAGTTCTGGCGGCGGTGGCACATCTCGCTGGGTTCCTGGTTCCGGGAGTACCTGTATATTCCCCTGGGAGGCAACCGGGTGAAGGGACTCCGGTTCTTCTTCAACCTGATGGTGGTGTGGGCCGCCACCGGCATCTGGCACGGGGCCAGCTGGAATTTCCTCTTATGGGGACTCTATTACGGCCTCCTGCTGGCGGCGGAGAAGTTCTTCCTGGGCCGCTGGCTGGAGAAACGGCCGGTCTGGTTCCAGCATGTTTACGCGCTCTTTTTCATCCTGATCGGCTGGGTCCTGTTCGCCGTGGAGGATTTTTCCCATCTCGGACCCTATTTGGCCGCGCTGTTCGGCCGGGCCGGCGGAGGAGTGTGGAACGAAAACTTCCTGTATTATCTCCGCTCCTATTTCCTGATATTGATCATCGGATGGGTGGCAGCCCTCCCCCTGGCGAAGAACGTGTGGAACGGACTGCGGGAGCGGACAAAGCAGATCCTCCTGCCCCTCCTGCTGGCGGCCGGATTTCTGCTGTGTACCTGCTACCTGGTGGATGCCACCTACAATCCCTTCCTCTACTTCCGATTCTGAAAACAGGAGGTCATCTTGTGAATAAAAATTACGCGCGGTTTATCTGCGGGCTGTTCTGCGGCTGCCTGGGCCTTTCCGCGGTGGCCAATGCCATGACTCCGGACAAGACGTTCTCCGAGATCGAGAACCGCAATCTGGCCCAGCGGCCCACCCTGACCGCCGACGATTTCAAGCTGGACTGGCCCATGGAGTGCAGCGGCGACTTTTTCACCGGCAAGTTCATGTCCGACTATGAGACCTATGTCACCGACCAGTTCGCCGGCCGGGATCTTTGGGTGGCCGGGAAGGCCTATGCAGAGAGAATTCTGGGCAAACAGGAGAACAACGGAGTCTATTTCTGTGACGGTTCCACCCTCATCACCCGCTTTGACGCTCCGAACGAGGAGCGGCTGAACAAGAATATCGGCTATGTCAGCCAGTTTGCGGAAAAGGCTTCGGTACCCGTTTACTTCGGCCTCATCCCAACCCAGGCCACGGTATGGGCGGATAAGCTGCCCAACGGAGCCCCCAACTACGATCAGAAGCAGATCATCGACCAGGCCGCCCAGGCCACCTCGGCCCAATTTGTGGATCTGTATACCCCCCTTATGGCCCACAGGGACGAGGAGATCTTCTACCGGACCGATCATCACTGGACCAGCCTGGGGGCCTATTACGGCTATGAGGGGCTGGCCGGCGCTCTGGGCTATTCCCCCGTGCCTCTGGCTGACTATGAAAAGACCACGGTGAGCACGGAGTTCTATGGCACAGTGTTCTCCTCCTCCGGCGTCCGCTGGGTGGAGCCCGATCAGATCGACACCTACGTGCCCGAGACGCCGGAGATCACCGTCACTTCCTATACCTATGACGCCAAGGGAAATCCAGTGGAAGAGCCCCGGCAGCTCTATGATGAGAGCTATCTGGAGAAAAAGGACAAATACTCCATGTTCCTGGGGGGACAGCAGTCTCTGGGCGTGGTGCGCACCGGAAACACCGACAAACCCAGATTGCTCCTGATCCGGGACAGCTACTCGGACTCTCTGGTGCCCTTCCTGACGCCCCACTTCTCGGAGATCCACCTCATCGACCTGCGGTACTATAAGATGTCCGCCGCCCAGTATATCGAGGACAACGGCATTGACATGGCCCTGGTGCTTTACTCGGTGCCTAACTTTGTCAGCGATTCCAATCTGGTTTGGATCGGGCGGTAAGTCCCGGCGGGCAAAACAGAAGAGGACGGAAGCCTTGGCTTCCGTCCTCTGATTTTTATGCGGAATGAGGGCGCAAACGGGCGTCTCAGCCCCGCACCGCGCCGGTGCGGCGGGCGGCGTCGGCCACCGCCCGGGCCACCGCCGGGCACACCCGGGGGTCAAAGGCCTCGGGCAGGATGTAGTCCGCCGAGAGCTTGTCTCCCACCAGAGCGGCCAGGGCATGGGCCGCGGCCATCTCCATCTCGTCGTTGATGGCGGTGGCGCCGGCATCCAGTGCCCCCCGGAACACGCCCGGGAAGGCCAGCACATTGTTGATCTGATTGGGGAAGTCGCTCCGCCCGGTGCCCACCACGGCGGCACCGGCGGCCCGGGCGGCATCGGGCATGATCTCCGGGCTGGGGTTGGCCATGGGGAAGAGAACGGCGCCGGGAGCCCTGGAACGCACCATGTCGGGGGTCACCCGGTTGGGGGCGGAG
>JAQXNP010000083.1 GCA_029098065.1 Clostridiales bacterium
AGCCTGAGCGCCGCTATAAGCAATATCCCCATGAGTTCTCCGGCGGCATGCGCCAGCGGGTTGTCATTGCCATCGCCGTGGCCTGCCGGCCCAAGATCCTCATCTGCGACGAACCCACCACCGCTCTGGATGTGACCATCCAGGCCCAGATTCTGGACCTCATCAAGCAGCTCCAGAAGAAACTGGATCTGACCACCATCTATATCACCCATGACCTGGGCGTGGTGGCCAACGTCGCCGACCGCATCGCCGTTATGTACGCCGGCGATATCGTGGAAGTGGGGACCTGTGAGGAGGTCTTTTACGATCCCAAACACCCCTACACCTGGGCTCTTCTGTCCTCCCTTCCCCAGCTGGGCGTAAAGGGGGAGGATCTTTACTCCATCCAGGGAACCCCTCCCAACCTCTTCTACGAGGTGGAGGGGGACGCCTTCGCCCCCCGGAATCCCCAGGCACTGAAGATCGACTTCTTGGAGCGTCCCCCGTTCTTCCAGGTGTCTCCCACCCACAAGGCCCGGACCTGGCTCCTGGATCCCCGGGCCCCCAAGGTGGAGCCGCCGGAACACGTGCGCCATCTCCGCCAGCAGGGAGGGAAACGACATGCCTGAAACAAAGGAAAAGCTGCTGGAGGTGGAGAACCTCCAGGTTGTCTTCGGCTCCCGCCGCCGCCCCTTCAAGGCGGTAGACGGAGTTTCTTTCGATATCTATAAGGGCGAGACCTTCGGTCTGGTGGGCGAATCCGGCTCCGGCAAGACCACCATCGGCCGGGCCATTATCCGCATCAACCCCGTCGCGGGAGGCGCCGTCCGCTATAAGGGCGAGGTCATCTCCGGCAAGGTGAGCCGGGAACTGGACCGGAAGATCATCCACGAGATCCAGATGATCTTCCAGGACCCCATGGCCTCCCTCAATGAGCGGGCCAAGGTGGACTACATCGTCTCCGAGGGGCTCTACTCCCTGGATCAGCATCTCTCCGAGGAAGCGCGGCAGGCCAAGGTAGACGCGGCCCTCACCGCCGTAGGGCTGCTCCCCGAATTTTCCAGCCGTTTCCCCCATGAGTTCTCCGGCGGCCAGCGCCAGCGCATCGGCATCGCCCGGGCCCTCATCATGGAGCCCGAGTTCATCATTGCCGATGAGCCCATCTCCGCTCTGGACGTGTCCATCCGGGCCCAGGTGCTCAATCTCATGTCCCGGCTTCAGAAGGAGCGGGGACTCACCTACCTGTTCATCGCCCACGATCTCTCCGTGGTCCGTTTCATCTCGGACCGCATCGGCGTCATTTACAAGGGCAAGCTCATGGAGCTGGCCGAGACCGAACAGCTCTTTGCCCATCCCCTTCACCCCTATACCCGGGCTCTTCTCTCCGCCATCCCCATGCCCGACCCTATCGGAGAGCGGTACAAGCAGCTTGTGGTCTACGATCCCACGCTGCATCATGATAGTGAAGAGAACCCGCCGCGGTGGGAGGAGCTGGAACCCGGCCATTTCGTCCGGGGCAGCGCCGGGGAGCTGGACGAATACCGCAGGCACCTGTAACTGTCCTGCCGCCGTGTTTGGCTCAGGGACGGGTGGAAACACCCGTCCCTGACCCTTCCTCTTTTATCCTGACTTTTCGAGGTGACAGTTCCATGATTACCCCTGCTTCCCTGTATCCCGGTGCAAAGGTGGCTCTGCTGTGCGCCAGCTCGGCGGTCCCCGCCGAACGTCTGGAGCCTGCTGTGGCCGCCGTGAAAGCCCTGGGACTGGACCCCGTTGTTTATCCGACCTGCTATTTTGAAAACCGTCACGGCTACTTCGCCGGAGATGACGCCCAGCGGGCCAAGGACCTGTCCGACGCCTTTGCCGATCCCTCCATCCGCGGCGTGCTGTGCATCCGGGGCGGCTACGGAGCCGGCCGCCTGCTCCCCCTCCTCGACTGGAAGGAGCTCTCCCGCCACCCCAAGCTCTTCTGCGGGTACAGCGACGTCACCGCCCTCCACATCGCCTTCAACCAGCACTGCCGTCTCATCACCTACCAGACGCCGATGCCCTCCACCGAATACTACCAGCCGGTGGATGACTTCACCATGACCTACCTCCGCCGGGCCCTGTTCGGAGCCCTCACCGGCCCCCTGCCCATGGGAGAAAACACGGCAACTCTGGCGGGCGGGAAGGCCTGCGGCCCTCTGTGCGGCGGCAACCTGTCCCTGGTCCGGGACAGCCTGGGCACCCCCTGGGAGATCGACACCCGGGGAAAGATCCTTTTCCTGGAGGACATCGGAGAGCACACCTATCGGGTGGATGATATGCTCACCCAGCTGCGCAACGCTGGCAAGCTGGATGACTGCGCCGGTATCCTGCTGGGGGGCTGGACCGACTGTCTGCCCGAATTCCCGGAGAAGACCCTGGAGCTGGAGGAGATCTTCCGGGAGCTGCTGCTCCCCACCGGCAAGCCGGTGCTCATGGGCCTCCCCGCCGGACATCTGCTGCCCACCATGTCTCTGCCCATGGGGGCCACCGTCACCATGGACGCCGATGCCAAAACCCTGGAAGCCGGGGTCTGAGGAGGAGTGTATTATGGAAGCTGTTGTCAATTCCGCCCGCTGTCTGCTTTACGGCCGGCCCAACACCTGCTCGGAACCGGTAGATGAGGTCCTGCTGGGCTGGACCGTCACCCTGCTGAACGAGCCCTGCCGGGGCTGGTACGAAGTCCGCACCGACTACGGTTATACCGGCTATATCCCCGCCTCCGCCCTGGCGCTGGGGGAGGGAAACGCAAAGCGCTGGGCCTCGCTGGACCACAGGACCGTATTGCGGGGTATCTGCACCCTTCGCTCCCAGCCCCGGGTCCAGGGGCTCCGGATGGAGACTCTGCTCCGGGGCGCCACGGTGGCCGTCCACGGCGCACCCCTGGCCGACGGCTGGCAGAAGGTCTCCCTCCCTGACGGGCGGGAGGGCTTCACCAAGACCGGCTATCTGGGAGAGATCCCCACCGGACTGGATGAGGCGGCCCTGCGGGACCGGGTCACCCAAACGGCCCGGAGCTATCTGGGCACCCATTACGACTGGTCGGGCAAATCTCCCATGGGCATCGACTGCTCCGGTCTGGCCTTCATGGCCTACCGGCTCAGCGGCGTCACCATCTGGCGGGATTCCCAGATCAAGGCGGGCTATCCCATCCACGCCATCGACCCCGCCCGGAAGCAGCCGGGAGACCTGCTCTATTTCCCGGGACATGTGGCGGTCTACCTGGGAGACGGGGAATACATCCACTCCACCGGAAAAGACGGCAGCGACGGGGTTGTCATCAACAGCCTGGACCCCGGCTCCCCCCGGTTCCGGCCCGACCTGCTGGAAAATCTGAAGGCTGTCGGGAGCCTGTTTTAAGACAGCGCCGCGCACAATCCGGCAAGCGGATTCATGGGGCAATCCCGAGTTGGGGAAAAGATATTTTCCCCCGGAATCCCTGGCATTTCAGAAAAATCCCCCGCGCCGGTTCAAAAGCTCCGCCAAAGGCCGTCGGCGCGGTTGTGCGGCGCGCCTGAACCATTCACGCAAAAAGCCCGCCCGCCGTCTGACTGACGGCGGGCGGGTTTCTGCTCCCGGGAATCCCGCTTCCCTTTATTCGGCAGAGACGGGAATCCGGATCTCCCCGTATTGGACATAGTCCACCCGGGTCAGATCCAGGGGCTGGTCGAACACCTCGTAGTCCTCGTATCGGGTGACATAGGTGTCGCTGACATAGTTGGCGGGGTCAAACCGGGGATCCTCCAGATTCCCGCCGCGGTCCTCCTCAGACGGGACGCCGGAGGACTGGCGGGACTCCGGCCAGAATACCGTGCCGTCCTTCAGGACGATCTGGAGGGGGCCGACGCCGGGCAAAACCCAGTCATTCTCCTCCACGGTGGACTGAAACTCCCAGTAGATGCTCAGGGGGGAGAGCTCCAGCCGCTCCAGAGCGTTGGTGTACCCATAGGTCTCATTCTTCCAGACCGCGTCCGTGCAGTCCGGAGAAAGCACCTTGCTCTCATAGTACATGCCGATGTCAAAGGCAAACTCCCCGCTGAGGATTTGGGTGTATTCCTTGTAGAGCGACTGGATCCACAGACCGTGGATGGTCAGGAGCTTGGACACGCCGTCGTTGAAGTTCAGATCAGTGCCCGGCTGGGCGGTATAGCGGATGACCACCTCCTTCACATTGTCCGTGGGATCGCTGTCGGGCAGCCATTCCAGATTGATGCCGTAGCCGTAGGACTGGTACGCGCTGGTGTCCAGCGTCATCTTTTCCTCCGGCCCCTGGTTCCCGAACAGCTGGTAGTAGCCGTCCACGTCCGGGTCCAGGTCGGGGAGAACCACATCCTCCGGGGCCTCGATGCGCAGGCGCAGGTAATAGACGTGCTCGTCGGCCAGGGCGGCGATGGGGGTCATGGTGGTGCCGCCGCTGGTCACGCCGCCCTCAAAGGTTTTGCCCATCTGGTCCATGACCGCCACCTGGGTGTCGGTGAGTTCTTTCCCGTCTTTTTGAAAGACGTCCCGGAACAGCGTCCCGGCCCCCAGAACATAATTCACCGCCAGCGCAGAGGCGGACAGCGCCGCGATCACCGCCGCCGCAGCCAGTACGCGGATATGGATCCGGCGTCTCCCGGTCTTTTTCTCTGTGATTTGTTTCATCGTCAGCTCCTTGATCCGGGACGGAGAGAGGGGCGTCCCGTCCTCCAGATTCAGATCCTCCTCCACATAAGCATCCAGCAGGTCTGAAATATCACGCTTCATACGCGGGGCACTCTCCTTCCGTCAATAGTTCTTTCAGTTTCAAACGACCTCTCCGCAGCCGGGTTTTGACCGTGGACTCATTCAGGTCCATGGCGGCGGAGACCTCTTTCACACTCTGGGCGTAATAGTAATGCCGCAGAAAGATCTCCCGGTCCTGCGGGGAAAGGGCGTTCACCGCCCGGCGGACCAGCCGCTGTTCCTCCTCCCGCTCCAGCCCGTCGCCGGGGAACTCCGTTCCGGGAAGGTCCAGTACGCCGTCTTCCAGCGGGAGGGTTTTCCCCAGTTCTCTCAGCTTGTTTTTTGCCTTGTTTCTGGCCACCGCACCCAGCCAGCCCTTCACATGGCCGGGCCTCAGGTCCTCCGCCTGGCTCCAGGCGGCCACAAACACGTCGGAGACCACCTCCTCCCCATCCTCCGGCGTCATGGAGCCCCGGAGGATGTTCCATACCACCGCGGAGACATAGGGAATATACCGGTCCATCAGGGCTTCCAGCCCGGAGGCTTCCCCGGCTCTTATTTTTTCAGAATCCCTTCTTCTCTCATCTCAACGACTCCCGCCCGGTTTTGAAAGCTGCTTTCACTTATCATATCACAGAATTTCAGGCCGGGGTTTCACCCTGCGGCGGCAAAATCGCCCGGACGGAGCGCGCAGACAAAAAGGGCGCCTGCGTCCAATCGCCGCAGGCGCCCCTCTTTCCGTAACGTTTATTCTCCCAGCAGTTCCCGGGTCATCTCCACCGCTTCAAAAACCAGCCCGTCACAGTGAGTCTTCTTTTCCTCTCCCCGCTCCCGGGCCGCCGCCAGCAGTTCCCTGCAGTTCAGCGTGCCGTGCTTCTCCCGGAACCGGCGCATCAGCTCCGGTCCGGCCTCATTGCCGGCTCCCGCCATCCCCAGGGTCATAAGGGCCCCGGTCACCGCTCCGCACACCGAGCCGCAGCGCATTCCGGAGCCGAAAAAGGCCCCCGCCTTCCGAGCGGTCTCCTCATCCAGACCGCACCGGCCGCAGAACGGCATCAGGACGGATTGGCAGCAGTTGTAGTGGGTGGTCTGATCTGCCCGAAGGGCCTTCGCTTTCTCCATGTAATCCATATTCTTGTCTCTCCCTTTCTCTCTTTAGTTGAAAATGTCTCCCTCTTCCGAAAAGAGGCGTCTCACCTGATCCATCAGCGGGCGGTGCCGGGGCTCCGTCAGGCCGGGATCCGCGGCCAGGAGTTCCGCCGCCGCGTCCTGCGCCTCTTTCAGGGTCCGGGTGTCCCCGGCGAAATCCGCGGCCCGCAGGGTTGGCAGGCCGTGCTGCCGCTGGCCGAAGAAATCTCCCGGCCCCCGCAGCTCCAGATCCTTTTCCGCGATGCGGAAGCCATCTGTGGTTTGGCAGAAATACCGCAGCCGCTCCCGGGTCTCCGGGGCCCGGTTATCGCTGACAAGGACGCAATAAGATTTCCATGCTCCCCGGCCCACGCGTCCCCGGAGCTGGTGGAGCTGGCTCAGGCCAAACCGGTCGGCGTTCTCAATGACCATCAGAGAGGCGTTGGGCACATCCACCCCCACCTCCACCACGGTGGTGGAGACCAGGATATCTGTCTGCCCTCCCGCGAAGGCGGCCATGGCCGCCTCCTTTTCCTTCCCTTTCATCCTCCCATGGACGAAGGCCACCCGCAGGTCGGGAAACACTGTTTCGGCCAGTTCCTCCGCGTAGGCGGTCACCGCTTTGAGGCCGGTCCCTTCTCCCTCCTCCACGGCGGGGCAGATCATATAGACCTGGCGTCCCTCCTCCACCTGTTTTCGGACAAAGCCATACATCCGCGCCCGCTTGTCCTCCCCCACCAGGTAGGTCTCCACCGGCATACGGCCGGGGGGCAGCTCGTCGATTACCGTCACGTCCAGATCGCCGTAGATGAGCAGGGCCAGCGTCCGCGGAATGGGTGTGGCCGACATGACCAGCACATGGGGCGGCTGTTCCGCTTTGGAGGACAGGGCGGAACGCTGCGCCACCCCGAAGCGGTGCTGCTCGTCAGTGATGACCAGCCCCAGATTGGCATAGGTCACTCCCCGGGAGAGCAGCGCATGGGTGCCGATGATCAGATCATATTCCCCCGCCGCCAGAGCGGAGTGCACCGCTTTTTTCTCCGCCCCCTTCAGGCCCCCGGTCAGCAGTCCCACCCGAAGTCCGGCGGGGGCCAGCATCCGGACAAGCGTCTCATAGTGCTGTCGGGCCAGGATCTCGGTGGGAGCCATCAGTGCGGACTGGAAACCGCCTTCATGGGCCAGCCAGGCGGCGAAGGCCGCCACCGTGGTTTTTCCCGAACCCACGTCTCCCTGAATCAGCCGGTTCATGGGCCTCCCCGATGTCAGATCGGCGGCCACCTCGTCCATCGCCCGGCGCTGGGCCCCGGTGGGCGGATACGGGAGCAGAGCCAGGAATTCCGATACTTCGCGGCGGGGAAAGCGCCGGCCCTCCCCGTCCGTCCTCCGCTGCCGGAGAAAGGCCATCCCGCAGGAGAGGATAAAGAGTTCCTCAAAGATCAGCCTCCGCCGGGCCAGCTCCAGCGCCTCCTGATCCCTGGGAAAATGGATGTTCTGGACCGCATACTCGGCAGTGGCCAGGTGATGGGACAGACGCACCTCCGCCGGCAGGTCATCCGGGATCTGGCCGGCGCACTCTTTCACACAGCGGAGCGCCAAATCCGCCAGCAGGTTGTTGGAAATTCCCGACGTCAGGGGATAGACCGGCATGATCCGGCCGGTAAAGCGGGTATGCCCCTCCCGCTCGAAGGTGGGATTGGTGAGCTGACGGCGGTTTCCAAAACGCTCCACCTTTCCGTAAAAGACATAACTCTCTCCGGGTTTCAGTGTCCGGCGGACATAATCCTGGTTAAAGAAGACAGCCTCCGCCGACGTGGTTCCATCCACGATTTTGCATTTGGTCACGCTCAGGCCTGCGCGGATATAGGAGGTCCTGGGCTGCTCCGCCGCCAGGGCGGAAACGCAGACCGCCTCCTCCGCCGGAGCATCCTCCAGGGAACAGAGCCTGGACCGGTCCTCATAGGCCCTCGGAAAGTAGAAGAGCAGATCCCCGGCGGTTTCCAGTCCCAGTTTGGCCAGGGCTTTGGCCTTGGCGGGGCCGATTCCGGCCAGAGACCGGAGCGGGGTGTTCAAATCCACGGGAATCTCCTCCTCTCTCCAACGAACTTTGGACATTGTAACATAGATCCTCTGTGAAGGCAACGAAAACGAAGACAGCATAACCTTGCTTTTTCCGGAGCCTGAAGGGAGAATATCATTCTTTTTTGCAATCTTTCATTTTTTTACTTGCAAAATGTTTCGTGGCCCTATATAATATGTAGCATTAAACTTCCTTGCAGAAAGGACTGGCCTGTTTTGAGCGAAAAAACCTTTCAGAAAGTGATGGTGGCCAACCGCGGCGAAATCGCCATCCGGATCTTCCGGGCCTGCTATGACCTCGGACTGCGGACAGTGGCCATCTATTCCAACGAGGACACATACAGCCTCTTCCGCACCCGGGCCGATGAGGCCTACCTGATCGGCCGGAACAAGAGTCCTCTGGGGGCTTATCTGGATATTCCGTCCATCATTTCCCTGGCTCAGCACCGGAGGGTGGACGCCATCCACCCCGGTTATGGGTTTCTCTCTGAAAACGCCGATTTTGCCAAAGCCTGCGAGGATGCAGGCATTGTCTTTGTAGGCCCCCCCTCCCGCATTCTGGCCCAGATGGGCGACAAACTGGCGGCCAAGGCTACCGCCATCGCCTGCGGCGTACCGATTATTCCCGGTTCCACCGAGCCGCTGAAGGATGCCGACGAGGCGGTGGAAAAAGCCCTCTCTTACGGTTTCCCGGTCATTCTGAAGGCGGCGGCGGGCGGCGGCGGGCGCGGTATGCGCCGCTGTGACAGCGTGGAGGAGGTCCGCACCAACTTCCAGCTGGTCCGGTCGGAAGCGAAAAAGGCCTTCGGCAATGATGACATTTTCATCGAAAAGTTTTTGGTCGAACCCAAACACATTGAGGTTCAGATCCTGGCCGACCAGTATGGCAACGTGGTCCATCTGGGAGAGCGGGACTGCTCTCTCCAGCGCCGTTATCAAAAAGTTGTGGAATTTGCCCCCGCCTGGAGCGTTCCGGATGAGGTCCGTCAGGCTCTGCATGCCGATGCAGTAAAAATTGCAAAATATGTGGGCTACATCAACGCGGGCACTGTGGAGTTCCTGGTGGATAAGGAAGGCCATCACTACTTTATCGAGATGAACCCCCGTATCCAGGTGGAGCACACCGTTACCGAGATGGTCACCGGCATCGATCTGGTGCGGGCCCAGCTCCTTATCGCGGAGGGATACCCTCTCTCCGATCCCCGGATCGGTATGGCCCGTCAGGAGGATCTGCGCGTCAACGGCTACGCCATCCAGTGCCGGGTGACCACGGAGGACCCGGCCAACAATTTTGCCCCGGACACCGGCAAAATCACCGCCTATCGTTCGGGCGGCGGTTTCGGTGTGCGTCTGGACGGCGGCAACGCCTACACCGGGGCGGTCATCTCCCCCTATTACGACTCCCTTCTGGTCAAAGTCACCGCTTGGGACAACACCTTTGAGGGGACCTGCCACAAGGCAGTGCGGGCCATCAGTGAAGAGCACATCCGGGGTGTGAAAAC
>JAQXNP010000084.1 GCA_029098065.1 Clostridiales bacterium
CGGTCTCCAGCCCCAAGTCATCAAACAGGGCCAGCACCCCCCGCAGGGAGGTGGTCTTTCCGGTGCCCGGCCCCCCGGTCAGGAGCATCACCTGCCGCTTGGCCGCCAGCTCCACCGCCAGGCGCTGCTGGGGCGCGTAGGTGAGGCCCTGGGTCTTTTCGATGCGGGAGATGAGCCGGTCCAGATCTGCCAGCGGACACAGCTCGTTGGCGCTCATGGTTCCGATCCGCTCCGCCACCAGTGCCTCGGCGTCATAGAACTCACTCAGATAACAGGCGTCCTCCCCGGCCACAAAGTCCTCTGTGACCCGGCCCTGGGCCTCCAGTGCGGACAGGCCGGAGTCCAGCACCGTCCCGTCATCCACGCCAATGAGCATTTGGGTGGCGGCCAGCAGCTTCCCCCGGGGCAGAAAGGTGTGCCCATTGTCCAGATTGTGCCGGAGTTCAAAGAGAATCCCCGCCTCCACCCGCCGAGGATCGCTCAGGTCTGTTCCCAGTTCCAGCGCCAGGCTGTCCGCCTGGGCAAAGGAGACCGCCAGTTCTCCCTCCGTCAGCAGATAGGGGTTGTCCCGGACGGCTTCCAGGGCCCGGTCTCCGTACCGGCGGTAGAGGGGCATCCCCAGCTGGGGAGGCAGGCCGTGGCCGGTGAGAAAATCCAGCAGCCGCCGCATCCCCATCTGAAGGTGGAAGGCCTCCCCCATCGCCAGAGCCCGTTTCCGGGTGATGCCTTTGATCCGGGTAAGCCGTTCCGGCTCCTGCTCCAGAACATCCAGGGCATCGGCGCCGAATTCCTCCACCAGCCGCCGGGCGGTGGCCGCGCCGATCCCCTTCACCGCCCCGGAGGCCAGATAATCAAAAATGGCCTGCTCCCCGCGGGGCATCCGGCGCTGTACCACCTCGGCCCTGAACTGTTCGCCGTAGGAGGCGTGACGGACCCAGTTTCCCTGAATCGCAAGGGATTCCCCCGGCGCCGCGCCGGGCATGCATCCCACCACGGTGGTCAGATTCTCTCCCGTGTCCAGCCGGAGAACGGTATAGCCGTTTTCTTCATTCTGATAGATGATGGTCTCCACCGTTCCCTCCAGGACCGTTTCACCAGCCATGGAAAACTCCGCCCCCTCTCTCTGAACGGCACCTGCGAAAAGGGCGGGCGATGTCCGCCCGCCCCGCCGCCTATAATGTCTCTATGTACTCCGCCAGCCTGCCGGCCGGGCAGAGGAACACCCCGGGCTCCCGGCAGCACAGGGCAGCCGCCACCGCCTGCCCGGCGGAACTGAGGCCGCAGTCCGCGATGACCACCGGCCCCCGAAGCAGGCCGCCGCCTCTCAGCCACAGCAGCCCTTTTACCGCCTGTTCCAGTTCCTCCCCGTCACCGCTCCCCCTGACCAGCGCGCAGGCGTGGGCGCCGCCCACGGGAGTCAGAACATGACCGAACAGCAGCCAGCCCAGTCCCAGCAGTCCAAACACCGCCAGCAGGGACAGCACAACCTCCAAAACAGCCCGCATGAAGCCTCACCTCGGGCCATTCTATGCGCCTCACACCATGGCGGTGACGCCGTAGGTGATGAAGAACACAATGAGCCCGGCGGCACACACGCCCGTCACCAGAGAGGGGAAGGCTTTCCGCAGAGACATGTCCATAAAAGCGGCGGCCAGCGCCCCCGTCCATCCCCCAGTTCCCGGCAGCGGAATGGCCACAAAGATGGTGAGGCCCAGATATTTATACCTGCTCACCTTTCGTCCCTTCAGGTGGGCTTTTTTCTCCAGCCGGTCCACCACTCCATCCAGCCGGGGCATCCGGCGGCGCATCCATTGGAAGATCTCCCGGATGTACACCACAATAAAGGGCAGCGGAATCAGATTTCCGATGATGCCGGCAATCAGAGCCTTCCAGGGCGTCAGCCCCAGCGCCACTCCGAAGGGAAGCCCGCCCCGCAGTTCGATGACCGGGATCATGGATACCAGCATGGTGAGTACAAACTCCCCCGATTGTGTGTGGTTGAGCCAATCCATCAATTCCAACGCGGTTCCTCCGTTACTTGGTTGATGTGGGTATTGTACCACAGGAGGGCGGAAGGAAAAAATAAATATTTCATGAATTCGGTCGAAAGAATCGCCTCACAGCATTCGCCTTAAATATTGGCCGGTGTAACTCCGCTCACAGGCCGCCACCTCTTCCGGTGTGCCGGTACAGACCACGGTTCCGCCGCCGCTGCCCCCCTCGGGCCCCAGATCAATGAGATAATCCGCCGTCTTTACCACATCCAGATTGTGCTCAATGACCACCACCGTGTTTCCCAGCTCCACCAGCTTCTGAAGCACGTCGATGAGTTTGTGGACGTCATAGCTGTGGAGACCGGTGGTGGGCTCATCCAGAATATAGATCGTGCGGCCGGTGGCGCGTTTGGCCAGCTCGGTGGCCAGCTTCACCCGCTGGGCTTCGCCGCCGGAGAGCTCCGTGGAGGACTGCCCCAGCTTGATATAGGAGAGTCCCACCTCGCTCAGCGTCACCAGCTTGTTGTAGATCTTGGGCAGATTCTCAAAGAAGGGCAGGGCCTCATCCACGGTCATCTCAAGAACCTCGTAGATGTTCTTGCCCTTGTACCGCACCTCCAGGGTCTCCCGGTTGTAGCGCCGGCCCTTGCAGACCTCGCATGGCACATAGATATCGGGCAGAAAGTGCATCTCGATTTTCAGCAGGCCGTCCCCCTGGCAGGCCTCGCAGCGTCCGCCCCGGACGTTGAAGGAGAACCGGCCCGCGCCGTAGCCCCTGGCCTTGGCGTCCGGAGTGGAGGCGAACAGCTCGCGGATGTCGTTGAACAGCCCGGTATAAGTGGCCGGGTTGGAGCGCGGGGTCCTTCCAATGGGAGACTGGTCGATGTTGATGACCTTGTCCAGAAATTCCTCCCCTTCGATGCTCCTGTGCTTTCCCGGCCGGGTCTTGGCCCGGTTCAGATCCGCGGCCAGCCGTTTGTAGAGGATCTCATTGACCAGGGAGGATTTCCCCGACCCGGACACGCCGGTGACGCAGGTAAAGGTCCCCAGCGGAATGGACACGTCAATGTTCTGCAGGTTGTTCTCCGCCGCCCCCCGGATGGTGAGGAAGTTCCCGTTTCCCGGCCTGCGCTTTCGGGGGACGGGGATCTTCATCCGGCCGGACAGATAGGCCCCGGTGATGGACTCAGGGGCGGCCTCGATGTCCTCCACTGTCCCCTGGGCCACGATGCGACCGCCGTGGACCCCCGCCCCGGGTCCCACATCCACGATATAGTCCGCCGCGCGCATGGTGTCCTCGTCGTGCTCCACCACCAGCAGGGTGTTGCCCAGATCCCGCAGGTGCTTCAGGGTGGCCAGCAGCTTGTCGTTGTCCCGCTGATGAAGGCCGATGGAGGGCTCGTCCAGGATATACAGCACTCCCATGAGGGAGGAGCCGATCTGCGTGGCCAGCCGGATGCGCTGGCTCTCGCCGCCGGAAAGGGTGCCCGCCGACCGGGACAGGGTCAGATATTCCAGCCCCACCGACTTCAAAAAGCCCAGGCGGGACTTGATCTCCTTGACGATCTGCCCGGCAATGAGGGTCTTCTGCTCGGAGAGCTCCAGGTGCTCCATAAACTCCAGCGCCTCGGTGACGGGCAGCCGGCAGTAGGCGTCGATATCCAGTCCGCCCACCGTCACCGCCAGGGATTCCCGGCGCAGCCGCTTGCCATGGCAGTCGGGGCAGGGTTTCTCCGACATGCATTCCTCCAGTTCCCGCCGCACCGCGTCGGACTGGGTCTCCCGGTAGCGGCGCTCCAGGTTGTTGCAGATCCCCTCGAAGGGCTGCATCAGTGTCCCCTGGCCGTTGGCCCGGTCATAGGTCAGCTTCAGCTTCTCCCCCCTGGTGCCGTACAGGATGACGTCCACCACCTCTTCCGGCAGATCCTTCACCGGGGTGGTCAGTTTGAAGCGGTACTTTTTCGCCAGCGCCTCGAAATACATCCGGGAGATGGAATCTCCCTTGATGTTGTTCCACCCGGAGGCGGTGATGGCGCCGTCCAGGATGGACAGATTCCGGTTGGGGATGATGAGCTCCGGGTCCACCTTGAGCTGGACCCCCAGACCGGTACAGGTGGGACAGGCGCCGAAGGGGTTGTTGAAGGAGAACATCCGGGGGGTGAGCTCCTCGATGGAGATGCCGCAGTCCTCGCAGGCGTAATTCTGAGAGAAGAGGATATCCCGATCCTCCCCCACGATGTTGATGACCACCAGCCCGCCCGCCAGACCGGAGGCGATCTCCACCGAGTCGGTGAGCCGCTGGGTGATATCCGCCCGGATGACCAGCCGGTCCACCACGATCTCAATGTTGTGCTTTCTGTTCTTGTCCAGCCTGATCTCTTCGGACAGATCGTAGATAGAGCCGTCGGCCCGGACCCGGACATAGCCGGATTTTCGGGCGTCCTCAAAGATCTTCAGGTGCTCGCCCTTCTTCCCCCGGATCACCGGGGCCATGACCTGGATCCGGGTGGCCTCGGGAAGCTTCATTACCTGGTCAATGATCTGATCGATGGTCTGCTGCTTGATCTCCTTGCCGCAGATGGGACAGTGGGGGGTGCCCACCCGGGCCCACAGCAGGCGCAGGTAGTCGTAAATCTCCGTGACGGTTCCCACCGTGGAGCGGGGGTTCTTGGAGGTGGTCTTCTGGTCGATGGAGATGGCGGGAGACAAGCCGTCGATGGAATCCACATCCGGCTTCTCCATCTGACCCATAAACATTCTGGCATAGGAGGACAGGCTCTCCACATACCGCCGCTGGCCCTCGGCGTAAATGGTGTCAAAGGCCAGGGAGGACTTGCCCGAACCGGACACGCCGGTGAGGACCACCAGTTTGTCCCGGGGAATGGACACATCCACGTTTTTCAGATTGTTGGCGCGGGCGCCCTTGACGGTGATGCGGTCTTGCATAAGCTTGGTTCTCCTTCAGTGATTTCATGTTTGGGGCAGTTCATCCGGACGCGGCGGACGCACACAGCGGACCAGGCGCGCCCGGGCCGCGCCGAAGGCATGGTAATTGGCCCGGCCTTCCCGCAGCGTCATACCCCCATTTTCATCGCTGGGCTCGTCCTCCCCCGGAGAAAAAACGTCGTTTTCCCAGAAGCAGACCGGGCAGATGAAGGCCACGGCAGCTTCTCTCGGGACAGGGAAGGTCAGACACCGGCAACAGGGGCAGGGATGTACGCCGCCAGGGCGTACCGCCTCCGCCATCAGCAGCCGAACTCTTTGGCCACGTCCTTGAGCATATCCCGGATGGGCAGTTCATAGGGGCAGCGCTCTTCGCACTTGCCGCAGCCGATGCACTCGCTGGCGTGATGGGCCAGCGAGGTGTAGCGGGCCTTGGCCCAGTCGGCCAGATGATATTTCCGCAGATAGTTCACCATGAGGAAATTGGAGGGGATGTCGATCCCCACGGTGCAGGGAGCGCAGTAGCCGCACCGGCGGCAGAAGTGATTGCCCAGCTCCTTCCGGATGGCCGCGCACCGCTCCAGCTCCTCCTGGGTGAGGGGAGTCAGCTCCTCCGCGGCGGCGGCGTTGCGCTCCACCTCTTCCACGCTGCCCATGCCCGGGATGGAAATGTCGATAACGCCGGAGGCCGCGATATACCGCAGGGCCAGCTTCCAGTCATCCAGGTTGCCGCCGGCCAGGGGCTTCATGCAGATGGTGCCGATCCCCTTGGCCCGGGCCTCCCGCAGTACCGCCTCTCCGTGGTTCTCCACAATGTTGTAAGGGAACATGACGGTCTCAATGAGATCCGCGTGCTCCTCCACCAGCTTTTTCAGCGCGTCCACACTGTGGGCAGTGGCGCCGATATGGCCGATCTTCCCCTCCGCTTTGGCCTCCAGCAGGGCCTTCACCGCCCCGTCCGGGCCGAAGGCCTTGTCAAAGTCCTTCAGCGGCAGATTGTGGAGCTGATAGACGTCGATGTAGTCGGTCTGAAGATTGCCCAGGCTGATGCCGATGTCCCGCTTCATGCTTTCGTAATCCCGGGACATGGACTTGGTGGCCAGGATGAACTTCTCCCGACGGCCCTTCAGGGCGGCGCCCAGGTATTCCTCGGAGACGGTGTAGCCCCGGGCGGTGTCGATATAATTCATGCCGTGCTTCTCCAGAGCGTCCACCACCGCCATGGTGTTGGCCGCATCGGAGCGCTGGATGGGGATCCCGCCGAACGAGATCTCCGCGCACTTCAGTCCGGTTTTTCCAAGCTCTACGTATTTCATGTTATATTCTCCTCCTTCAAAATAATCCGGCCCACAGCCCGGCCGGCCAGCCGGCAGGCTTAAGTACAAGGACCAACGCGCAGGCGGCCACCACGATGATCTCCCATACGATCAGCAGTTTCAGAATCACCCGGGCCGCCCGGAGGGCAATTCCCTGCCAATCCGTCAGGCCGGCAATGTACTGTTCGTCAAAATAGCCCTGTCCCCTCAGCCACCGCTGGCCAACCAGCAGAAGGGCCAGAAAAACCGCGTTGACCGCCAGCAGTACGGCGGGCCGCCGTCAGTGCAGCTCCCAGCCAGGACAACGCCAAAGGCACCAAGGCACAGCAGAACAGGATCGGCATGATAACAAGCAGAGAAATAAACCCCATATGTTTTTCCTCCTTTTCCTTTCAAGCCAGCCGCGGAAAAAGCGGTTCTCACTCCCGCGCCGCCCCATCCGCGATGGGGCCCAAAAAGAGATGCCGGAGGCTCACCGGCCCCGCAGTTCAATAATCCGGTTCCGCAAAACGGCGGCATACTCGAACTCCAGCCGCTTGGAGGCCTCCTTCATCACCCCAGCCGGCTCTCGCCGGCCGGGGACCCCGGTTGATTTCACATCTTCCAGCCGGAGTGAATCCGGCGGTCAGGAACTCTCCGCTCCGCTTCGAGATTCACGGCGCTGATCGCGCCGCCCCATCTGCGATGGGGCCCAAAAAGAGATGCCGGAGGCTCACCGGCCCCGCAGTTCAATAATCCGGTCCCGCAGAACGGCGGCATACTAGAACTCCAGCCGCTTGGAGGCCTCCTTCATCTCTTTTTCCAGTTTGGCGATGGCGGCCTCCAGCTCCTTCTTGGTCATCCTGTTCTTCAGCCGGACCGCCTTCTCCGCCTCCTCTTCCCCTTCAGACAGGTTCACCACGTCCCGGATGCTCTTGACGATGGTCCTGGGGACGATGCCGTGGGCCTGATTGAAGGCGTCCTGCTTCTTCCGCCGGCGCTCGGTCTCCCCGATAGCAGCCATCATGGAGGGGGTCATGGCGTCGGCGTACATGATGACCAGACCGTCGGCATTCCGGGCCGCCCGGCCGATGGTCTGAATCAAAGAGGTCTCGCTGCGCAGGAAGCCCTCCTTGTCGGCGTCCAAAATGGCCACCAGGCTCACCTCGGGCAGGTCCAGACCCTCCCGGAGGAGGTTGATGCCCACCAGCACGTCGTAGGTGCCCAGCCGCAGATCCCGGATGATCTCCTGCCGCTCGATGGTGTCGATGTCATGGTGCATGTACTGCACCTTGATCCCCACGTTCTTCAGATAGGCGGTCAGGTCCTCCGCCATCTTCTTGGTCAGCGTGGTGACCAGCGTCCGC
Organism: Clostridiales bacterium; assembly: GCA_029098065.1. Lineage (GTDB taxonomy): Bacteria > Bacillota > Clostridia > Oscillospirales > Oscillospiraceae > Vermiculatibacterium. The sequence goes on from JAQXNP010000084.1 coordinate 7,600, forward strand.
TCTTTCCGCTCCACCCGGGCGTTGATCTCGCCGATGAGATCGTCGATCTGCCCCTCCACCGGCCGGACCTCGATCCGGGGATCCAGCAGGCCGGTGGGACGGATAACCTGCTCCACAATCTGTCCGGAGCGGGTACGCTCATACTCTCCGGGGGTGGCCGAGACATAGATCACCTGATTGATCCGCTGCTCAAACTCCTCAAATTTCAGAGGACGGTTGTCAAAGGCGCAGGGCAGCCGGAATCCGTAGTCCACCAGCGTGGTCTTTCGGGCCTTGTCCCCGTTGTACATGGCCCGGACCTGGGGAAGGGTCACGTGGCTCTCGTCGATAAACATCAGGAAATCTTTGGGGAAATAATCCAGCAGGGTCATGGGGGCGGAGCCTGCCGGACGGCCGGCGATGACCCGGGAATAGTTCTCAATGCCCGAGCAGTGTCCCAGCTCCTGGAGCATCTCGATGTCGTACATGGTCCGCTGCTTGATCCTCTGGGCCTCCACCAGCTTGCCCTCAGACTCAAAAAAGGCCACCCGCTCCTCCAGCTCCCTGTAGATCTCGTCGATGGCCCTGCCCATCTTCTCCCTGGGGGTGATATAGTGGCTGGCGGGGTAGATGGGGATGTGCTCCAACCGCCGGACAGGGGCGCCGGTGACCACGTTGATCTCGGAAAGGCGGTCGATCTCATCCCCGAAGAACTCCACCCGGATGGCAGT
>JAQXNP010000085.1 GCA_029098065.1 Clostridiales bacterium
GCCCTCCACGAGATGGTGGCGCCCTCTCTGCTGGCCATCATCGTCCCTGTGGTTACCGGCCTGCTCCTCGGGCCTGAGGCTGTCATCGGCCTGCTGGGCGGCGTCACCGTCACCGGCTTCGCCGTAGCTGTGTTCATGTCCAACGCCGGCGGCGCCTGGGACAACGCCAAGAAGTATATCGAGGGCGGCCACCACGGCGGCAAGGGCTCCGAGTGCCACAAGGCCGCCGTCATCGGCGACACCGTGGGCGATCCGTTCAAGGATACATCCGGCCCGTCTCTGAACATTCTGATCAAGCTGTGCTCCACCGTCTCCATTGTGTTCTCCTCTCTCATTATTAACTGCAACCTGACCTCTCTGCTGGGTTGAGACCAGCTGGAAAGGCGCCGCGTCCATTATACGGATGCGGCGCCTTTTTGTCTGCGGAAAAGGGAGCGCTTCTGCGTGCAGACAGAAAAGAGCCGCTGGGCGGGACCTGTTTTAAAATTGTGAAAATTGTGAAGAAGGCATACCATTTTTCCGGCGGTTATGGTAGAATACAAAAGACACAACTGGGAAAAACCTGAGGGGAGGGAGCAAAATGAGACGATGGAATGTTCGGCTGGCGGTGCTTTCGCTGGCCTTTTGTCTGCTGCTCTCCGGCTGCTTCTTCCGGGATACGGACGATCTCTATGCACTGCCCCAGCCTCCGAAGGACTATGAGGCCCTTCAGGTCCGCCTCAGCGAAGTGCTTGCCCAAGGGGGAGAGTATACAGCTCCTCTCTCCGGAGAGCTGATTCAGTCGGTGCAGCTTCAGGATCTGGACGGAGACGGCAAACAGGAGGCCATCGCGTTTTTTCATTTCCCCAATGACGAAAAGCCTATGAAGATCTACATTTTCCGCCAGGCGGGGGAGGAGTATGAGCTCCTGACGGTGGTGGAAGGAGCGGGCACCGCGATCAACTGTGTGGAATACGCGCAGATGGATGACGGCCCCTTTAAGGAGATTGTGGTGAGCTGGCAGATGAGCGGTCAGCTCAACTCTCTGGCGGCCTATTCTGTGGGCCCGGATCAGGTGGAGGAACTGCTGCGGACGGATTACAGCAGCTATCAGCTTTTCGACCTGGATCAGGATAATCAGCAGGAGCTGGTGGTGCTGCGGACTTCCCCGGAGGGAGACGCCAGAGCGGAGATCTACGATTATGACGGCGTGCTGTCTGTGGCGGGTAACGCGCCCCTCTCGGGCGGAATTACCACGGTGTCTGACGGCGGGGTCCGCTCCGGTTTCCTGATGGGCCGGGTGCCTGCGATTTTTGTGGTATCCTCCTATCAGGAGAACGGCACCATTACGGATATCTTCACCTTCCAGAACGGGGAACTGAAGAATATCACCCTCAATTCCCTGACCGGGGAAAGCGGGGAGACCATCCGCTTTTACACGCAGGTGACCGGCTGTGATATCAACAGTGACGGTATCATGGAACTGCCCCGGCCGGTACCGCTGTCCGATTACAAGATCACGACCGCGGCGGTGAATTTCTGGCTGATTCACTGGCGGCAGTTTGACGCTGACGGGACCGCTCATCCGGTGTTTACGACCTATCACAACGACCGGGATGGATGGTATTTCATTCTCCCGGATGAATGGGGCGACAATCTGACTCTGAGCCGGTCCGACCTGCCGGGCGGCGGTGAGCGGGCAGTGACCTTCTCTTATTGGGAAGGAGACGAGGGAACAGAGCCCCGGCCCCTCCTCACCATCTATAAGCTGACCGGAACCAACCGGCTCCAGCGGGCCCAGATGACAGGACGGTTTATCCTCTTTCCGGAAGATGGGCTGAAAGGTTCTTCCGAGACCAGCACCATTTACGCCGCCCGGTTTGAGGAAGGGTGGGACAACAGCCTGACCGAAGATGAGGTCCGGGAGCGCTTCTCACTGATCAAAACCGACTGGTCAGGCGGCACCTGAGTAGAAGGGAGAGTACCGGTATGAAAAAGGTCCTGGTTTTGGAGGACGAAACCAATATTCGTTCCTTTGTCGTCATCAATCTCAGACGGGCCGGCTATCAGACCATCGAGGCGGGAACCGGCGAAGAGGCTTTGGAACAGCTGAAAAAGAACCCCGACGTCAGCGTGGCGCTGCTGGATATCATGCTGCCCGACATGGATGGCTTTGAGGTCTGCCGCCGCATCCGGGCGGGAAACAGCCGCATCGGGATCATTATGCTCACCGCCCGGACGCAGGAAATGGACAAGGTCACCGGCCTTATGACCGGAGCGGATGACTATGTGACGAAGCCCTTTTCCCCGGCGGAGCTCACCGCCCGCATCGACGCGCTGTGCCGCCGGACCGGCGGCGGGGGAGAGACCCCGGCGGACGCGGGGGAGATCAGCCAGCCTCCGTTCCTTCTCAACACCCGGAACCGGACCCTGGAGAAGAACGGCCAGCGGGTGAAGCTGACCCAGGTGGAATACTCCATTATCAAGCTCTTTATGGACAATGCCGGGAAAGCCTTGAGCCGGGAGGAGATCCTGGACGCGGTGTGGGGAAAAGATTACTTCGGTGAGGTCAAGATCGTGGATGTGAATATCCGGCGGCTGCGGATCAAGATCGAAGATGACCCTACCAATCCCACCTACATTACCACAGTATGGGGATACGGATATAAGTGGGGATTCTGAGCACCCGCTTTGAAAGCAGGGAAACGGAGGTGAGGATATGACGAAGATCAAGGGCATTCGGAAGCGGTGGATGACCAATTCCCTGGGTGTAGTGCTCTTTGTGATTCTGCTGGCTGTCACCGCCCTGTCAGTGGCGATGGGCAGCTATTACTATGCCACCATGTCCAACGCCCTCCAGGCCAAAGCGGAATACGCCGTGGAGTTTTTCAGCGATTACCGTACCAAGAGCGAATACTATCAGCATGTGCTCACCTACGTCAACAATGAATTTGAGGGCAAGGACCAGCTGGAGATGCAGTTTTTGGATGCCAACGGGTCCATCCGTTTTTCCACGTTCGGTCTGGCCGCCTTCACCTCCCCGGGGACGCCGGATATCGCGGGGGCGCTGAATCCGGATGAACCCAAGACAACTCCCTGGACCGGGGATGATCCCTCCACCGGAGAGCGGATCATGGCGGTTTCTTCTCCGCTCACCGTGGACGGCAAACCGGTTGCGGCCATCCGGTACGTCACTTCCCTGAAGCTGGTGGACCGGCAGATCGTGATCATCGTCGCCATCGCCCTGGCGGTGGGGCTGGCGATCCTGTCGCTGGTCTATTTCTCCAATCTCTATTTTGTCCGGTCCATTGTGGAGCCGGTGGCCCAGATCACTGAGATCACCAAGCGTATCGCCGCCGGCAGCTATGGCATTCAGATCGAAAAGCAGAATGATGACGAGATCGGTGACCTCACCGATGCCATCAATGATATGTCGGCCCGGATCAATGAGTCGGAAAAGGCAAAGTCCGAGTTTATTTCCTCCATCTCCCATGAGCTGCGCACGCCGCTCACCGCCATCAACGGCTGGGCGGAGACGATCATGAACGGCGAGGTGCGGAACGCAGCCGATGTGAAAAAGGGCATGGGCATCATTGTCTCCGAGGCCCGGCGGCTCACCAACATGGTGGAGGAACTGCTGGAGTTTTCCCGGATTGAGGACGGGCGGTTCACCCTGTCCATCGAACCGGTGGACCTGAAGGCTGAGTTTGAGGACGCGGTCTATACATACCGGGAGTTCTTCCGGAAGAGCGGCATTGAACTGACCTATGAGGATACGGGGGAGGAGTTTCCCACGGTGGACGCGGACCCGGAACGGCTCCGGCAGGTGTTCTGCAATATCCTGGATAACGCGGCCAAGCACGGCGGCAGCGGCGGCCGTATTGACGCAGCCATCCACAGAGAGGATCATTGGGCGGTCATCACCATCCGGGATTACGGTCCCGGCATCCCGGAGGATGAACTGCCCCACGTGAAGTCCAAGTTCTATAAGGGCTCCTCCAAGGCCCGGGGGTCCGGCATTGGACTGGCGGTGTGTGATGAAATTGTCACCCGCCACGAGGGAGAGCTGTTGATCGGCAATGCTGAGGGGGGCGGATGTATCGTAACCATCCGGCTTCCCATCGGGACTGAAACCACGATTGGAACATAAGTTCGATTTTTGGCCCGCGCCTCTTGCAAATGGGGCGCGGGTCTGTTAGAATAGGAAAAAATACAGCCATACCGAAGGAGATCCTCATGCTGAGACGTTTGCTGCTGGCCGCCGGGGGCGGCTTTAAAACCATGATAGGAGGTCAGGCCCTCATCGAAGGGATCATGATGATGGGCCCGGACAAAAAGTCGGTGGTGGTCCGAAAACCCGATGGAGAACTGGAGGTCAAGACCGAACCCAGGAAGGCCCTGAAGGACAAGTATCCTGTTGTGGGGCTGCCGTTTATCCGGGGAGTCGTGGGTTTCTGCTCCTCCATGTATAATGGGATCACCGCGCTGATGTACTCGGCTGATTTCTACCCGGAGGATGAGGAGACGGAGGGCGAGCCCTCCAGATTTGAGCGATGGCTGGATGAAAAGCTGGGCAGCGAAAAGCTCAGTTCGCTGATCATCACGCTGTCCATGATCCTGGGAATCCTTTTCTCCGTGGTCCTCTTCTTCCTGCTGCCCACCGCTTTGAGCGGCGCGGTGCTCCACTTTTTCCCCGGTTTTCCCCTGTGGGGGCGGAACCTGGTGGAAGGGGGGCTGCGGGTGGCCATTTTCCTGGCGTACCTCATGGCCTGCTCCCATATGCAGGATATCCGCCGCACCTTTCAGTACCACGGCGCGGAACACAAGACCATCTTCTGCTATGAGGCGGGACTGCCGCTGACGGTGGAGAACGTACGCGTCCAGCCCAAGCATCATCCCCGGTGCGGGACCAGCTTTTTGTTTGTGGTCATCGTGGTGTCCATCCTGCTCTCCAGCCTGGTCTTTTCCTTTATCCATGTGGAGAACACCTTTGCCCGGATGGGGATGCATCTGCTACTCCTGCCGGTGGTGGTGGGGATCACCTATGAGATCAACCGCTACGTGGGAGGACATGACGGCGTGGTCTGCCGCATAGTCCGGGCCCCCGGTATGGGGATCCAGCGGTGGACCACGTTTGAACCGGACGACTCCATGATCGAAGTGGGCATCCGGGCCCTGACGGAAGTGCTGCCGCAGGTGAAGGGGGCCGACCGCTGGTAAGCGGAGCCTGAAACCTGCGCCGAGGAGAGAGAGAAATGGCCACCACCTATAACAACCTGTATCTGGACGCCCGCAGGCAGCTGAAGGCGGCGGGGATCCCTGCCGCCCAGCTGGAGGCCCGGGAGATCGTCTGTTACGCCGCGGGAAAGAGCCGGGAGGAGTTCTTCCGGGACATGTCCCTCTACGCCTCCGATCCGGTGGAGACGAAGGTGAAGGAACTCACCGCCCGCCGTCTGGCGGGAGAACCGGTGGCTTACATCATCGGGGAGTGGGAATTCTACGGCCTGACGCTGGACGTCTCGCGGGAGGTGCTGATTCCCCGGATCGATACCGAGGTGCTGGCGGAACAGGCCGTTCTGGCAGCCCGGGCGGCGGGGGAGGGCTGCCGGGTGCTGGACCTTTGCGCCGGAAGCGGATGCGTGGGGCTGGCGGTGGCTTCCAATGTGCACGGGTGCAGGGTCGTGCTGGCCGACTGGTCAGAGGGGGCGCTCCGGGTGTGCCGGCAGAACATCCGGCGGTGTGGGCTCGGCGCCCGTGTCACCGCTCTGTCGGCGGACGCCAAGCTGCCGCCCATGCCCGCCCTGTGGGACTTTGATGTGATCGCCTGCAATCCGCCCTATATTCCCACGGCGGAGATCGAGACGCTGGACGGCTCTGTGAAGGACTATGAGCCCCATGAGGCCCTGGACGGCGGCACCGACGGGCTGGATTTTTACCGGGCGGTGGCCTCCAAATGGAAGGGGGCGCTCCGCCTAGGCGGACGGCTGCTCTTTGAAGTGGGGCAGGGGCAGGCCTCCGATGTGGAGCGAATTTTGGGGCAGAACGGCTTTCAGGACATCGAAAGCTGTCAGGATACCCAGGGGATCTGGCGAGTGGTGTCCGGAACCATCAATGAGTGAGAGGGCCCGCAGGGCTTGAGAGGAGATACACGATATGGCAGAAAAGAAAAAAACGCCCATCACCCAGCCTGGGCAGGCGGCCGATAAAAAGAAGGCGCTGGAGACTGCGTTGGCTCAGATCGAAAAGGATTTCGGCAAAGGGGCGGTCATGCGCCTGGGAGAGAACACCCACGTAGTGGTGGAGTCCATACCCACCGGGTCCCTGGCGCTGGATCTGGCTCTGGGGATCGGAGGCGTTCCCAGAGGACGGATTGTTGAGATCTACGGGCCGGAATCCTCGGGTAAAACCACCCTGGCGCTCCATATTGCCGCCGAGGCCCAGAAGCGGGGAGGCGAGGTGGCTTTCATCGACGCCGAACACGCCCTGGACCCGGTCTACGCCAGCGCTCTGGGGGTGGATATCGACTCCATGCTCATTTCCCAGCCCGACACCGGCGAACAGGGACTGGAGATCTGCGAGGCCCTGGTCCGCTCCGGCGCCATCGACGTGGTGGTGGTGGACTCGGTGGCTGCCCTGACCCCCCGGGCCGAGATCGAGGGGGATATGGGCGACTCCCACGTGGGCCTGCTGGCCCGGCTGATGAGCCAGGCCCTGCGGAAGCTGGCCGGTTCCATCTCCAAAACCAACTGCGTGGTCATCTTTATCAACCAGCTCCGGGAAAAAGTCGGAGTCATGTATGGCAATCCCGAGGTCACCACCGGAGGCCGGGCGCTGAAGTTCTATGCCTCCGTCCGGATCGATATCCGGCGGGTGGAGTCCATCAAGAATGGTTCCGAGATCATCGGCAACCATGTCCGGGCCCAAGGGGTCAAGAATAAGGTGGCCCCGCCCTTCCGCCAGGCTGAGTTTGACATCATGTTCGGCGAGGGCATTGCCAAGGAGGGGGAACTGGTGGACCTGGGAGTCCAGCTGGGACTGGTGCAGAAGTCCGGCTCCTGGTTCTCCATGGGGGAGACCCGGATCGGCCAGGGCCGGGATGCCGCCCGTCAGTATCTGAAAGCCAATCCCGATATCGCAGAGAAACTGGAAGATGATATCCGGGCCAACGCATACAGGCTCCAGAGCGGACCGGCGGCCAAGACCTCCTCCTCCCGCCCGGCGCCCGCCGCGCCCGCGGCTCCGGCCCGGTCCTCCGCGGCCCGGGGGGTGGATGTGTCCGCCGAGGACTTTGAGGATGCGGATCAGTAAGCTGGAGCCCTCCAAACGGGTGCGGGACCGGTGGCTGGTGTGGCTGGACGACGGTTCCCTGCTGCGGGTCACGGAGAACGAGGTGGTTTCCTTTGCCCTCTACGCGGGGATAGAACTCTCGGATGGGGACTATGACCGGCTCAGCGACGCCGCCGGACGCAGCGCGGTTCGCGGAAAGGCGCTGGATCTTCTCGCCGCCCGGCCCATGTCCCGGTGGGAGCTGATTCGAAAACTGACCGCACAGCCCCGGGACAGGGAAAAGCCTCCGCTGGCCACCCGGGAACAGGCGGAAGAGGCCGCCGACTGGCTGGAGCGGCTCGGCTATCTGAATGACGCTGAATATGCCAGGACGGTAGCGCGCCACTATTCCGCCAAGGGCTGCGGAGAGCGGAAAGTGCGGGACGAGTTCTTCCGGCGGGGGATCCCACGGGAATACTGGGAAGAAGCGCTGACGGAGGTTGAACCGCCGGAGAACGGGGTGGACGCCTTTTTACGCAGCCGCTTTCAGGGGCGCGTCCCGGATAAAAAGGAGTTGAAACGGGCCTCTGACGCTCTGGCCCGCCGGGGCTATCGCTGGGATGACATCAATGAGGGACTGCGCCGCTACGGCGCTGAGCTGGACTGACCTGCTTTTTCCGAAAAGGAAAAGCGGGCAGAAAGAACGCTGGATTTCATTGCGGAGCCTTTTGGGTATGGGGCCTGATCAGACACTGGAAAGAAAGCGCGGGCTGGAAGCCCCTGGGTTCTTATCCGGACGTCTGATGGGCAATGCCCAGGAATCGGAAAACAGTTCGATTCCGATGGGAAAGGGCTCTTCGGGCCGGTTTTGCCGCCCTGTGCGCGCACCGATATGCGCATGCTATTTTTTCCAATAAGGAGCACGACGATTTGAAAGTTGCATTCATTTCTCTGGGCTGTTCCAAAAACCTCATCAACACCGAGCAGATGATGGCCCTGTGCCGGGACGCGGGGTATGAGGTCACCGGGGAGCCGGAGGGGGCCGATGTGGCCGTCCTCAACACCTGCGGCTTTATTGACGCGGCAAAGAGCGAGGCCATTGAGAACATCATCGCTCTGGGGGAGCTGAAGCAGGAGGGGAAGCTGGGCAAGCTGCTGGTCTGCGGCTGCCTTTCCCAGCGCTACCGGGAGGATATGAAGACCGAGCTGCCCGAGATTGACGGTCTGATGGGTACCGGCAGCTATGACCGGATCGTACCCGCTGTGGCGGCGGTGGCCGCCGGAGGGCGGCCCGAGGAGTTCGGGGATATCTCCGCCACCACGGAGGAGGGGGAACGTCTGGTCACGACTCCGTCCTATACCGCTTTTTTAAAGATCGCGGAGGGCTGCGACAACTTCTGCGCCTTTTGTATCATTCCCTATCTTCGGGGCCGGTACCGCAGCCGGCCCATGGAGGCCATTTTGAAAGAGGCGAAGGCTCTGGCGGATGCCGGGACGAAGGAGCTGATCCTCATCGCCCAGGACATCGGTCCCTATGGGAAGGATTTGTACGGAGAGAGGAAGCTGCCCCAGCTGCTGCGGGAGCTGTGCAAGCTTCCGTTCCACTGGATCCGGCTCCACTACCTCTATCCCGACCATATGGATGATGCGCTGATCGACACCATCGCCTCAGAGCCCAAGATCGTCAAGTATCTGGATATCCCCCTCCAGCACTGCAGCGACAGGCTGCTGAAATCCATGAACCGCTGGGGGACGGAGGAGACGCTGCGGAAACTGCTGGCGACCCTTAGGGAACGGATTCCCGGCGTGGTGATCCGGACCTCCCTGATCTGCGGCCTTCCCGGAGAGACGGAGGAGGATTTTGAGCGGCTGTGCCGGTTTGTCACTGAGACCGGCATCGAGCGGGCAGGGGTGTTTCAATACTCCCGGGAGGAGGGGACCCGGGCGGCGGAGCTGCCCCATCAGGTCCCCGAAGAGGTGGCCGCTCAGCGGGTAGAGCGGCTGGTGGAGCTCCAGTCCCGGGTGTTGGATGCCTATAACGAAAGCCGTCTGGGCACCGTGATGGAGGTGCTGTGCGAGGGATTTGACGCCAATATGGGCTGTTATTGCGGCCGGACCTATGCCGACTCGGTGGAGGTGGACGGCAGAGTCTGGTTCACCGCCGCCGGTGAAGTGCCCGCCGGAGAATTTGTTCAGGTGCGGATGACCGGGACCCAGGACGGGGATCTGACCGGAGAGATCGAGGAGTGAGAGGATGAATACCGCCAACAAGCTGACCATGCTGCGCGTGGTGATGATTCCCATCTACCTGGTGCTGTGGCACTTGGACTTTCCCTATCACAACTATGCGGCGCTGGCTGTTTTCATCCTGGCCAGTCTGACCGATCTGCTGGACGGCTATATCGCCCGGCACTGCAATCAGATCACGGATTTCGGCAAGTTTATGGATCCCCTGGCGGACAAGGTGCTGGTCATGACCGCCATGATCTGCTTCTGCGCCATGGGCCGCTTTCCGGCTTGGGCGCTGGTCATTGTGATGGCCCGGGAATTTGCGGTGTCCGGTCTGCGGCTGGTGGCGGTGGACAACGGCCGGGTCATCGCCGCCGGATGGTCGGGCAAGGTCAAGACCGCCTCCACCATGATCTGCCTGTGCATCATGCACGTACCGATTCCCGACGCGCTGGGCTGGGTCTGCGTCATTGTCATCGTCGCGACCACGGTTTATTCCGGCGCTGAGTATTTTGTCAAAAACCGGGACGCAATCTCCATGAAATAAGAAAAAACCGGACGGGAGACCGTCCGGTTTTTTGCGCAAAGCGCTTACAGATCCTCCAGATCGGCGGCGGGAAGATCATTTTCCAGATTGTCCCGGGCCAGGTCGGTGTCCAGCTCGGGGTAGATATCCGATGGGATGGGTCTCTCTCCCGTCAGCTGATCCCGGACGGACTTGGGATGGCTTCCTTTTCGGTGTTCGGGTTTCACATTTCTCCCTCCTTCCCCGGTAGTATGCCCGGAACGGCCGCAGATTTCTCCGGGACCGCAGGAGCCATAACCTGCGGGAAGGAGACCGGCTTTTGCGGAGTTTCCAAAGGGGAAAACCGGAAAAAAGCCAATGGGGAAATATGCCGCCGGGAGAACGGAAGGGATGACTTGACACCAAAGCGCCGGCGTGTTAATATACTAAAAATATCAGGAATGCAGCGCGAAGAACGGAATGAGTAGCGAACAGGCAGACCCGGGCAGAGAGGGACCGTCACCGGCTGAAAGCGGACCCACGAAAGACCTGTTTGTGAATTGCGTCCGGGAGCGTTGGGGGCAATGCCCCACGGTTCGGCCCCGTTACCGGCTGTTGAGTGAGAAACGAGAGTGGAACCGCGTGACAACGCCTCTCATGCCCTGTGGGCATGGGAGGCTTTCTTGATTTGGAGGGGAGATAGCCGTGGCAGAGGGTATGACGCTTTGCCCCTGCTGTGTTGTCGGCGCTGTGAATCAAACGCCGATTTCCGCAGACATCAGGAGGGACTTTTATTTTGACACGCTTAGGTGAGACCCTGCGGGCCTATCAGGCCCGGGATCCGGCGGCCCGGAGCCGTCTGGAGATATTTTTGCTTTATCCCGGTGTGCACGCCGTTTTGTTTCATCGGGTGAGCCACTGGCTCTGGACCCATCATCTGCGGTTCCTGGCCCGGCTCAATTCCCAGCTGGCGCGGCATCTTACCGGTATTGAGATCCACCCCGG
>JAQXNP010000086.1 GCA_029098065.1 Clostridiales bacterium
GACATGACCGCCGCCATGACCGAACAGGCCAGGGAGGAGACCCGGAAGTCCATCCCGGCGGGCCGGCTGGGGCGGCCGGAGGACGTGGCCCGGCTGGTGGCGTTCCTCTGTACGGAGGGGGCCGGATATATCACCGGCCAGGTCATCGCCGTGGACGGCGGGATGGCGGTTTGAACGAGACGATATTTGGGAGGGAATCACATGGAGAAGCGACGCGTGGTCATCACCGGCATGGGGGCGGTGACCCCCATCGGGCACAGCGCCCGGGAGAGCTGGCAGGCCGTAAAGGACGGGGTGTGCGGGATCGGACCCATCACCCACTATGACACCACCGGCCGGAAGGTCACTCTGGCCGCTGAGGTCAAGGACTTCGACCCTGAAGAGTGGATGGACAAAAAGGACGCCAAACGCATGGGCCGCTACACCCAGCTGGCGGTGGCCGCCGCCGCGGAGGCCATGGCGGATGCCGGGCTGGAGGCGTCCGGAGAGGGGGAGGACCGCACCCGGTGGGGCTGCGCCATCTCCAGCGGCATCGGCGGCATCGACCTCACCGAGCAGGAGTCGATCAAGGGGGCGGAGAAGGGCTTTGACCGGGTCTCGCCCTTCTATATCCCCATGGTCATCTCCAACATGGCCGCCGGGATGGTGGCCATCCGGTTTGGGCTGAAGGGCATGTGTACCTGCCCGGTCACCGCCTGCGCCGGCGGCTCCAACGCGGTGGGAGACGCCTTCCGGGCCATCCGGGACGGCTACGCCGACAAGATGGTCTGCGGCGGGGCGGAGGCCTGCATCACCCCCCTGGCCATCGGAGGCTTCACCTCCATGCGGGCCCTTCACACGGGCACCGACCCGGAGCGGGCTTCCGTTCCCTTTGACGCCCAGCGCTCCGGCTTCGTCATGGGAGAGGGCGCTGCCGTACTGGTGCTGGAGACCCTGGAGGACGCGCTGGCCCGGGGGGCCCATATCTACGCCGAGGTGGTGGGTTACGGCTGCACCTGTGACGCCTATCACATGACCGCCCCCGCCCCTCATGCCGAGGGGGGCGCCCGGGCCATGGCGGAAGCGCTGGCCGATGCCGGGGCGGCCCCGGAAGCGGTGGGCTATATCAACGCCCACGGCACCTCCACCGCCCTCAACGACGCCGGGGAGACCGAGGCCATCAAGACGGTGTTCGGGGCGCACGCCTATGAGCTGGCGGTGTCCTCCACCAAGTCCATGACCGGCCACATGCTGGGGGCCGCCGGAGCGGTGGAGGCGGTGTTTACCGCTCTGGCCCTGTGGGACGGCTATCTCCCGGCCACCATCCACTATCAGGTTCCCGACCCGGCCTGCGATCTGGATTACGTGCCCAACGAGGGCCGGAAGGTCCAGGTGGAGTACGCCCTGTCCAACTCTCTGGGCTTCGGCGGTCACAACGCCTGCCTGCTGTTCAGACGCTGGGAGGGCTGAGCCGTGGGACTGACGCTGAATTCCAATGAGATCGAGGAAATCCTGCCCCACCGCTATCCGTTCGCCCTGGTGGACCGGATCGTGGACGGGGAGCCCGGGGTTTGGGCCAGAGGGATCAAGTGCGTGTCGGTGAACGAGCAGTTCTTCTGCGGCCATTTTCCCGGCCGGCACATGATGCCCGGCGTCCTGATCCTGGAGGCCCTGGCCCAGGTGGGGGCGGTGGCGGCCCTCTCCCTGCCCGAGAACGCCGGAAAGCTGGCGGTGTTCGGAGGCATCAGGAACGCCCGCTTCAAGCGGCAGGTGGTTCCCGGCGACGTGCTGGAACTGGAATGCCGCATGGTAAAATGCAAAGGTCCCGTGGGGGTGGCGGAGGCCAAGGCCACGGTGGAGGGGCAGACCGCCGCGGTGGCCGAGCTCACCTTTGCCATTACGGACAAGAAATAATTAGCCTTCCCTTCCGGAATGTGCTATACTGAGACAAAAGGAATAACCGGTGGGGGGAGACACCATGTTGGAAGAACTGTTTCAGAATGTTTACGCCAAGTTTCAGCTGCATTTTTACCGGGAGATCTTTACCCGCTTTCAGAACCGGGAGGCCAGTCTGACCACGGTGGAGTGCTTTGCCATGCAGGCCATCCAGGCTTTGGGATCTCCCACAGTGAACGAGTTTGCCCATTTCATGCGCATTTCACCCCCCAATGCCGCTTATAAGGTGAACAGCCTGGTGAAGAAGGGCTACGCCCGGAAGGTCCAGTCCCAGTCGGACAAGCGGGAGTATCATCTGGAGGTCACTCAGAAGTATCTGGACTATTATGATATTTCCTACAGCTATGTAAAGGCAGTGTCCGAACGGATCAAGAAGCGTTTTTCCCCGGAGGATCTGGAGCGCTTTACCGAGATGCTGGGCGTGATCGGCGATGAGCTCATGCCTGAGGTGGACATTGCCCGAGTGGAAGCGTGAGGAAAATCCACCCCTCTCCATGCGGAGAGGGGTGGATTTTTTCTGCTGAAGTGAAAACAGAGACACGGAACCCCCTTTGATCCGGCGCCATAGGATGGCCGGAGGGGGGATCTGAATGGAGCTTTTTTCCGCGCTGGGCGCGGGATTTCTGTTTGCGCTGGCCTGCAATCTGGACACAGTCCTGGCGGCGGTGGGCCGTGGGGCCCGGGGAGGCGGGCCCGATCTGCGGGGTGCCATGATCGTGGCGGCGGTGACGACCGGCATCACGTTTTTGTCTCTGGCTCTGGGAGCACTGGGCGCGGCCCTGCTGCCCGCAGGGCTGGCGGAGCGTCTGGGAGGGCTGGGCCTCACCGGGATCGGACTTTGGTATCTGCTGGACACACTCCGGGGGAAAACCGATGAACCCCGGCCGGAGGGCGGGGGCTGGGTGGCCATGGCCGCCGCCCTGGCGGTGAACAATGCCGGGGTGGGGGTGGCCGCCGGCGTTACGGGGCTGTCTCCGGCGGTGGCCTCCGGCTGCAATTTTGCCGTGACGCTGGCCGCGCTGGCTCTGGGGCGGCGGCTGGGGGAAAAACTGGCCGGATGGAGCGGCCTGGCCCTTCCGCTGTCAGGCGCGCTGCTGGTGGCGCTGGGGCTGTGGCGGGTGATGGGGTAGCAAATTTGTGTTGACAAATCAGGCGGAATTGGGGACAATGAGAGAAAACATTTCTTAAAGGAGTGTCCCTATGTACGAAAAACGCGTGCTCCCGAACGGGGTCCGCCTTCTCACCGAGGAGGTCCCCGGCGTACGCTCCGCCGCCCTGGGTATCTGGGTGGGAGTGGGTTCCCGCCGGGAGAAGAGCGGCGAGAGCGGGAGCGCCCATTTTATTGAACATATGTCCTTCAAAGGGACCGGGCGCCGCTCCGCGGCCCGGCTGGCCGAGGAGATGGACGCTGTCGGCGGCCAGCTCAACGCTTACACCACCAAGGAGGACACGGTTTATTACGCCTGGGTGCTGGACACCCATCTCCGGCAGGCTGCCGATATTCTCTGCGATATGCTTTTCCACTCCAAATTTGACGAGCGGGACGTGGAGACCGAGCGGGGGGTTATTCTGGAGGAGATGGGCATGTATGCCGACAACCCGGAGGATCTGTGCGCGGAGCGCCTGGCGGCGGCAGTGTACCGGGGGACGGCGCTGGCCCGGCCCATTCTGGGCAGAAAAGCCACCCTCGGCCGGATGACGGGGGAGGGACTGAAGGCCTGGCAGAAAGCCCACTATGTGCCCTCAGAGCTGGTGGTGACCCTGGCGGGCAGCTTTACCCGGGCGGATGTGGACGATCTGGCCGCCCGATTCGCGGATCTGTCCGGAGCACCGCTCAGGGCGGAGAAGCCGGCGGTCTATACGCCTGCCTTCACCGTGCGGCGAAAGGCCGCCGAGCAGAACCATCTGACCCTGGCGTTTCCGGGTATGACGCTGTCCGATCCCCGGCGGTTCACGATGCAGCTGCTGTCCTCCATTTTGGGCGGAGGCATGTCCTCCCGGCTGTGGCAGAACGTGCGGGAGGAGAGCGGGCTGTGCTACTCCATCTATACCTACGGAGCCAGCTACACGGACACCGGGATCTTTGCAATCTACACCGCCACCGGGTCGGAGACGGAGGAGGCGGCCCTGAAGACCATTGTCCGGGAGACCCGGCGGTTCGTGGATCAGGGGGTCACCCAGGAGGAGCTGGACCGGGCCCGGGAGCAGTCCAAGGCCAACGTGCTCATGGGGCTGGAATCCACCCAGTCCCGGATGTCCGCCCTGGGCCGGGGCGAATTGTCGGTGGGACAGGTCCTCACCACGGAGGAGATCATCGCCGCCTACGACGCGGTGACGGTCCGGGACGTGGGTGAGCTGGCCCAGGAGGTTCTGGATTTTGACCGGATGTCCCTCTCCGCCGTGGGGCGGGTGAGGAGCGAGGAGGACTACCGGGAAATGATGTGTCTGGCATAATGGGCGGCCATGGAAAGCCCTGTATGGACTGCTTTATTTCCCTTTGGCGCTGCACTTGATGGTATGATTCCCCCGAAAAAATAGAAGGAGGCGCTTCATAAAGAAGCGCCTCCTTCGGCTTTCTTTTGGCTCAGAAAAGCCAGACGTCCACCGCGTCCTCCGCCGCCAGGGCGGGGCCGGCGGGACGGTCGATGAGACAGCCGCACCCGGCCAGAGAGAACACCGCCCCGGAGGCGGCGTTTCCCGGGGCCGGGACCGCTCTGCCCTCCGGGGAGACAGAACCCCGGAGCAGCCGGCGGACCGTGGAGAGGGGCATCGGTTTTCCCAGGGGGAGGGTCAGACGCCGGGGGCCGGGATGGGAGTCCCCGGCCAGCCGGTCCAGAGCCGGGCGGCCCACCGTTTCAAACAGAGCCAGAGCGGCGAAGGGATTCCCGGACAGGGCAAGCACCGGCTTTCCCTCCACGGTGAAGGCGGCGGCGGGCCCCCCCGGGGCGGACATTTACCCCCCGGAAGAGGAGCCGGGCATTCAGAAGCTCCGCCGCCGCCGGCACCCCGTCGGTCTCCCCCACCGACACGCCGCCGGTGAGGATGAGCATGTCGGACCGGTTCAGGGCGCCCGCCATCCGCTCCGCCAGCGCCCGGGGCTGATCCGGGGCCGGGGGCAGGGGGAGGGCTTCCACCCCCAGGGCGGCCAGCCGGGCGGAGAGGGCGGGGGTGTTGACGTCGTAGACCGTCCCGGGAGAGAGCGCCACACCCTGAGGCGACAGTTCCCGGCCGGTGGACAATACCGCCGCTCTGGGGCGGCGGAGCACCTCCAGACAGGCGATGCCCTGGGCGGCCAGAGCGGGGAGGCAGGTCCAGTCCAGACGGGTGCCGGGAGGAAAGAGAAGTTCCCCTTCCCTCATATCCTCCCCCCGTGAAATGTAGTTCTGGCCGGGGGCCAGCGCGCGGAAGACCAGCAGTGTCCGGCCCTCCGGCCGGGCCTCCTCAGCCATGACCACGCAGTCGGCCCAGGGGGGCAGAGCCTCCCCAGTGGCCACCGGAGCCGTCCGGTCCAGGGGAATCCGGGCGGGCCGGGAAGCCAGCGCCCCGGCGGTGTCGGCGGCCCGGAGGGCCCAGCCGTCCAGCGGGGAGCGGTCAAAGGGGGGCACATCCAGCCGGGCGGCAGCGGGCCCGGCCAGCACCCGCCCCGGCGCGGCGGACAGGGGGACGGTTTCCCGCTGGGTCAGAGGGGAGACCGCGTTCAGCAGCCGTTCCCTGGCCTCTTCCAGAGATACTCGGTTCAAGGGAGAAACCTCCTTCGCGCGGGCCCCGGGGGCTAGCGCAGCAGCATCAGATTTTGGGCGGGGAGGGAGATGGTCAACGTCTCCGGCCCGCCCAGAGCGGACCAGGCCCCCTTTGGGAGTTCCAGCCTCAGCCGGGCGGGACCTGGAGTGGCCAGCATGACCACCGTGGCGGTCAGGTCCTCCACCACCTGGTCAACCCGGCAGGGGATGGGATTCTCCCCGCCGCCGGGCCGGATGAGCCCCTCCCGGATCCCCAGCCACCGGGTGTCGGGCGGGACCTCCCGGCCGGTGTCGAGGGTGACGCCCCAGTCGGCGGCCTCCACCCGGCTCCCTCCCAGGGGAATGGCCCGGGAGAGATTTTTACATCCGGAGAGGAGGCAGGCCGCCCGGGTCCGGGGGGTTTCAAAGAGGTCCCGGACTTCCTGCATGGGCTCCGACCGGCCGTGGTCCAGCACGCAGGCGGTGCGGCACAGCCGGTAGACCTCCCCCCGGTCGTGGGTCACCAGTACCGCCGGTCCGTCGAAGTCCTTCAGAATGCCGGCCAGCTCCAGCTCCATCTCCCAGCGGAGATAGCCGTCCAGCGCGGAGAAGGGTTCGTCCAGCAGCAGAGCCCGGGGCTGGCTGGCGAAGAGCCGGGCCAGAGCCACCCGCTGCTGCTGGCCGCCGGACAGCTGCCGGGGATATTTGTCCGCCAGGTCGGCGATGCGGAAGCGCTCCATGAGGGCCTCCGCCTGGGCGGAGGCCCGGCTCCGGTCCCGGACGCCGGCGCGGACGTTCTCCGCCGCCGTCATGGTGGGGAACAGGGCGTAGTTTTGAAACAGATAGCCCACCTGACGCTTCTGGGGAGGCAGGTTGATCTTTTCCCGGGCGTCGAAGAGGGTCCGGCCGTCCAGGACGATGCGGCCGGAGTCGGGGGTCACCAGTCCGGCGACGCACTTGAGGGTCATGCTTTTGCCGCAGCCCGAGGAGCCCAGGAGGCCGGTGAGTCCCTCGCCGGTCTCCAGGTCCACCTTCAGGCAAAACCGGTCCAGTCTTTTTTCAATGTGTACCTCCAGCATGGTCACACCTCCGCTTCCCCGGCGGCGGGGCGCTCCTTTTGCCGGCGCTCCCGGTTTTCCAGCAGGTTCACCGCCACCAGGACGGCCAGGGAGATGGCCACGTTCACCGACACCCAGCGGTAGGCCAGGGCGTCCTCTCCCTCCCGCCAGAGCTGGTAGACGGTGGTGGAGATGGTGGCGGTCTTCCCCGGGGTGTAGCCGGAGACCATGGAGGTGGCGCCGTACTCCCCCAGCCCCCGGGCGAAAGCCAGGACGGTGCCGGCCAGCAGCCCGTCCCGGCAGCCGGGGAGGAGCACCCGCCAGAACACCCAGGTGTTGGACCGGCCCAGGGTGCGGCCCGCGGCCAGTAGATTGGGATCGAAGGCCTCAAAGGCGCCCCGGGCGGTGCGGTACATCAGGGGAAAGCAGACCACAATGACCGCCAGAATGGCGGCGGGCCAGGTCATGGCGATCCGGATGGAAAAGGCGTCCAGCAGCCACTTGCCGAACGGGGCTTTGGGGCTGAAAAGCCGGAGCAGGAAAAAGCCCACCACTGTAGGGGGGAGCACCAGGGGCAGGGTGAGGACGCAGTCCAGAATCCCCTTTGCTGCCCGGGGCAGCCGGGCCGCGTAATAGGCGGCGAAGATCCCCAGAAAAAAGACGCAGACGGTGGCGATCAGGGCGATGCGGAGAGAGTTATAGAGGGGGAACCAGTCCATGGTGCACCTTCTTTCGGGAATGTGGTGAGAGGCTCCTCCGGCGGACCGGGGGAGCCTGGGAGGGGATCATTCCGGGATGGCGAAGCCCACGGA
Source organism: Clostridiales bacterium (assembly GCA_029098065.1). GTDB lineage: Bacteria > Bacillota > Clostridia > Oscillospirales > Oscillospiraceae > Vermiculatibacterium. The sequence goes on from JAQXNP010000086.1 coordinate 7,525, forward strand.
TTGGAAGACCTCTTTGCTCTCGTCGGACTTCAGGTACTCCAGGAAGGCTTTGGCCTCGTCGGCGTGAGCGCTTTCCTTCAGCACGGCGGCGGGATAGATGACCTGGTTGGTCAGCAGGGCGGGATCGGCCAGAGCCGCCACCTCCAGTCCGGCGGAATAGGCATCGGTGGAGTAGATGACGCCGCAGTCCACGGTGTTTTCGCTGACCCAGGTGGTGACCTCCTTCACGTTGGAGCCGAAGGTGATCTTGCCCTGGATGTCATCCCACACGCCCATGGCGGTGAAGAGCTCTTCGGAATACTGGCCCACGGGCACGTCGGAATTGCCCAGGGCGATCAGAGAGACCTTGTCGGTGGCCACGTCATCAAAGGAAGTCACTCCGGCGGGGTTGCCCTCCGGGACGGCCAGCGCCACCTTGTTCTCCAGCAGGTCCACCCGGGTGTCCTCATCGATGTAGCCCTCATCGCTGAGCGCGTTCATCTGTTTCTGGGCGGCGGAGAGAAACAGGTCACATTCCCCGCCGGCCTCGATCTGATCCTGGAGGGTACCGGAAGAGTCAAAGGTGCAGGTGATGGTCACGTTGGGAGCCGCATCCTTGTAGTTCTCCGCGATCTGGGTCATGGTCTCTTTCAGGGAGGCGGCGGCGTAGACATGGAGCTCCACCGGCTCGCCGCCGCTTTCGGAGGCGGCAGGGGAGGGGGAGACGCCGCAGGCGGCGAGGGTGAGGCACAGAGCTCCGGCCAGGGACAGGGATACCAGTTTTTTCATTTCGCATTTCTCCTTTTCAAAACGGAAGGCGGTCCCGTTTCCGGGAACACCCATTGGCCCGCCGCCGTGGCGCGGTCCCTTCCGGGCTTTAGGTCGGCCGGGCTCGAAGAAATTATTAGAAGGGGCGGGGGTTCCGCCCCCTTCTAACGGTGGGAAGAGGACGGCGGGGCGGCGCACTCTCCGGCGGCCCCCCGCAGGATGTCGATGCCGTGGCCCAGGGCGGGCAGGATGTAGGTCAGACTCTCCTCCACCGCCTTGGGACTGCCGGGGAGATTGACGATGAGAGTGCCTCCCCGGATCACCGACGCCCCCCGGCTCAGCATGGCCCGGGGGGTGATGGCCAGGGAATAGGCCCGGATGGCCTCGGCAATGCCGGAGGCGTTCCGGTGGGCCACTGCCAGAGTGGCCTCCGGCGTCACATCCCGGGGGGAGAAACCGGTGCCTCCCGTGGTGACCACCAGATGGCACTGCCGGCCGTCGGAGAGCCGGATGAGCTCGGCCTCGATCCGGCTCTGCTCGTCGGGCAGGAGGAGCTCCTCCCCCACCTCATAGCCGGCCTGAACCAGAAGCCGGGCGGCGAGCGGACCGCTCTCATCGGTCCGTTCGCCCCGGGAACCCTTGTCGCTGAGGGTCATCACCGCCGCCCGGCGGACGGCGGGATCGGGGGGCGTCACGGTAAGGGTGTCCCCGGCCTGAAGGGGTCCGCCCCGCACCACCCTGGCAAAGACCCCCTCCCGGGGCATGATGCACTCTCCCATGGCCTGGTAGATGGCGCAGTGGCTGTGGCACTCCTTGCCGATCTGGGTCAGCTCCAGCACCGCGCCGCCGCAGGTCAGCCGGGTGCCCACCGGCAGAGACCGGAGGTCCAGCCCCTCCACCACCAGATTTTCCCCGAAGGCCACCTCGGCGCCTCTGGCCCGGAAGGCCTCGATCTGTTCCAGAGACAGCAGAGATACCTGCCGGTGCCAGTGCCCGGCGTGGGCGTCCCCCTCGATGCCCCAGTCCGTCCGCAGCTCGGCCCGGTCCACGGGATGCTTGGCGGTGCCCTTCCGGTCGCTGATACAGATGGCCTTGATCATTGGCATGACAATCACCTTACCTGTCGTAAAACGAAAATGATTTGAAGCATGGATTTGGAGCGGAGCGCCGTGATGGCCCAGTTTCCGATCCCTCCCGGGGCGCGCTCCCGCACCGTGGGAGGGTTCAGAGGGAAGCGGGTCAGCCGCCGATCTGGGACATATTCCGGGGATCCTGAGCGGGGGCCCGGCTGAAGGTGTGATGGGCCGGTTTCCGAAGGACCGCAGTCTGAATGAGCCCGGCCAGTTCCTCCTGAGAGGCGCCGTCCCGGAGCGGGGCGCGAAGATCCACCCCGTCTCCGCTGCACAGGCACAGCTTCAGAAATCCCTCGCTGGTGAGCCGGACGCGGTTGCATGTTTCGCAGAAGCCGTGGCTGACGGCGCTGATGAACCCGATGCAGCCCCTCAGCCCGGGGGCGGTCCAGTACCGGGCGGGGCCGCCCCCCCGGCGGCCCGGAGCGGGGGCCAGCCCCGGCCAGCGGGCCGAGAGGGCGGCCATCAGACGGTCCTGACCGAAGGGGGCCAGTTCGGTTCCGTGTCCCACGGGCATGAGCTCGATGAACCGCACGTCGACGGGAAACCGTTCCGCAAGCTCCGCCAGAGCCAGCAGTCCCTCCAGCCCGGCGGAGGCCAGGGGGACGGCGTTGAGCCTGAGGGGGAGCCCGGCGTCCAGGGCGGCGCGGAGCCCGGCCAGCACCTGGGGCAGTTCATCCCGGCCTGTCAGAGCGGCATACTGTTCCCGGTCCAGCGTGTCCAGGCTCACATTGACGGCGTCCAGCCCCGCCTCCAGAAGATCGGGGAGCTGCCGGGCCAGAAGGACGCCGTTGGTGGTCAGAGTCACCTGCCCGATGCCGGGGAGCAGCTTCAGCTCCCGGATCAGTCCGGCACAGCCCTTCCGCACCAGAGGTTCCCCGCCGGTGACTTTGAGCCGGATCACCCCCAGGGACGCGGCGGCGGCGCACACCCGGAGGATCTCCTCGTAGCGGAGGATCTGCTGGTGGGGAATGAAGGGGAGAGACTCCGGCATGCAGTAGCGGCAGCGCAGATTGCACCGGTCGGTGATGGACAGCCGCAGATAGTCGATCTTCCGGCCGTATCCGTCGGTCATCCCTGACCGCCCCGGGGCCCGGCGTTTTCGATGGGGCCGCTTTTACCCCCGTCCTTCCGGCGCAGATAGACCCCGGTGATGGTCATGCCCCGGTCGGCGGCCTTGCACATGTCGTAGACGGTCAGCAGAGCTGTGGTGCAGCCGGTGAGAGCCTCCATCTCCACCCCGGTCTGTCCGGTACACCGGACGGTGCAGACCGCCTCCACGGCGTGTTCCTCTTCCAGCAGGGTGAAGTCCACCGACGCCTTGGAGATGGGCAGCGGATGGCACAGGGGGATGAGGTCGGGAGTGCGCTTGACCGCCATGATGCCCGCCACCCGGGCCACCCCCAGCACATCGCCCTTCTGGACAGTGCCGGAACGGATTTTGTCAAAGCACTCCGGACTCACCAGGATGCGGCCCGCCGCCTGGGCCTCCCGGACGGTGTCCGCCTTGCCGGAGACATCCACCATGACGGCGTTTCCGGCGGAGTCAAAATGGTTCAGCTCCATGTTACCAGCCCTTTCCGAAGCCGCAGTGGGGGTAGGTGCAGGCGGGGCAGTCCAGGCACAGCCCCCCGTGGCCCATGGCGGCCAGATCGGCCGCCGTCACCGGCACGCCGGCCAGAAAGAGGGGCAGCACCAGATCAAAGACGGTGCGCTTGGAATACATGACGCACCCGGGCAGGCCGGCCACCGGCACCCCATCCAGATAGGCCACCATCAGCATGGCCCCGGGGAGGACGGGCGCGCCGTAGCTCACGATCTCCGCCCCGGTGTTTTTGATGGCCAGAGGGGTCCGGTCATCGGGGTCCACGCTCATGCCCCCCGAGCACAAAATGAGCTCCGCGCCCCTGGCTTTGTAGTCCAGAATGGCGGCGGTGATGGCCCCGGCGTCATCCCCGGGGCACACATGGCCCAGGACCGTGCAGCCGTACTCGGCCACTTTTTCCTCCAGAACGGGGGTAAAGGTGTCCTGGATAAGTCCCTTCTGCACCTCGCTGCCCGTGGTGACAATGGCTGCCTTCCTGGGGCGGAAGGGCTTCAGCTCCAGCAGAGGCCGGTCCCCGGCGGCGGCCTGGGCGGAGCGGAGCTTCTCCTCCCGGATGACCAGAGGGATGATCCGGGTGCCCGCCAGCTTGTCCCCCTTTTTCACCGGCTGGTGGCCGTGACGGGCGGCGATCATCAGCTCGCCCAGGGCGTTGACGGCCCGGAGCCGCTCCTGATCCACCAGCAGCAGGCCGTCCTCCCCGGCGGAGACCTCGATTTTGCCCTCCTTCACCTCGGAGGGGCGCAGGTTGGGGGCGTCCCCGGCACAGATGCGGTAGAGGACCTGGGCGGCGTCGTTTTCGTGGACCATCCCGGGCTCCATCTCCCACACGTACAGATTCTCCTTGCCCATGGCCAGGAGGAGGGGGATGTCCTCCGGGGTGACGATGTGTCCTTTCCGGAAGGCGGGGCCCTTGGAGACCCCCTTGACGATGCGGGTCATGTCGTGGCAGAGCACGTGGCCCACCGCTTGTTCCGTGGGGATGAGTTTCATCATTCTCGCTCCTTTCGCTGCCGGGCCAGCCATCGGGCCAGCGGCATGGGGTCCTGAATCGGGAACACGGGGACGGGGCAATCCTCCGGCGGGGCATCGGTGACGAGGGCGGCGCACCGCTCCAGAGGCACCGCCGGGGCGCTGCCCGCCCGGCACAGGGCCAGCTTGGGCCAGGGGCCGGTTTTGAACCCCTCGGTGAGGATCAGATCCACCCCGCGGATCCGCCCCACCGCCTCCTCCGGGCTGAGAGGGCGGTTTTCCAGAAAGGCGGCGCGGGCGGGAGACACCACCGCCGTCACCGCCGCCCCCGCCTGGGTCAGGCGGTTGCTGTCCTTGCCGGGATAGTCCATCTGAAAACCGTGAGCGTCGTGCTTCACCACCCCGACGGAAAGGCCCAGTTCCCCCAGAGCGGGGATCAGGCGTTCCAGAAAGGTGGTTTTCCCCGTGTGAGAGAGGGCCACCAGGGACCAGACCGGGATCTCGGGCATGACGGCACCTTCCTCCGAAATAAAAATAGTCCCCGTTTTCCGTGGAAAACGGGGACAACAACGGCGCGGGGTCTCCCCCGCGGAACGCTTCCCCTTTTCAACCACGGAAGGCCCCGCTGTTTCCGGCGGGACCCTGGCCCGCCCGCCATGGCAGACGCTTTAGGCGGACAGGCTCGGAGAATGAACGGTGTTTTTTTCATTTTACCGAAAAAAGGAGCCCCCGTCAAGAAAAACGCCCGTTCTGCCAGCGGCGGACGGCTTGCGGCGGGGGGAGAGGCGTGCTAACATAGAACCAACGATGACGTATTTGGAAGGTGATGGCGTGCGGAGGACTTTTATCATCGACGGCGGCCGGTTCGACACCATGGAGGGATTTTACGACGAGGCGGAGCGGGTCTTTACCCGGGATCTGAGCTGGCGGATGGGCCGGAATCTGGACGCGTTCAACGATGTCCTGCGGGGCGGCTTCGGGCGGCATGCGTACGGGGAGCCCATTCTGATCCGGTGGGTGGACTATGAGAAGAGCCGCCGGGATCTGGGGCCGGACCGGATGGACGCCATCGAGCAGATCATTCTGGATACCGATCACTCCGGCCACGACTGCCTGCTGGAAAAGGACTGAGCCGCCCGGCGTTCCGGCGGCGGCGATCAGACAGGCCGGTGTGAATTCCGCCCTTCCCTTAGATGGGCCTGCCGCCGCTCTCTCTGAGGGACCCGGAGGAAAGAGCCGGGGGCGCGGTCAAGGCTTCCGGACAAAAACGCCCGGCGGGGAGAAATCCCCGCCGGGCGGATGGATGGAACAGGGGTATTGTTTGCGCTTCCCGCCGAAAGAACCCGAGTCCGTTGAGGAAGCCCTCCAGGATCTTCTCCTCGGCCTCCTCCTCGGTGAGTCCCAGGGTCATCAGCTTGAGGATCTGGTCCCCGGCGATGCGGCCGATGGCCGCCTCGTGGATGAGCTGGGCGTTCACGTCCTGGGCGTCGATGGCGGGGATGGACTTGATCTTGGCCTCGTCCATAATGATGGAGTCGCACTGGACGTGGCCGAAGCACTTGGCCCTGCCCGTCATGCAGGGGTGGAACACCTGCACCGAGGTGCCCCTGGCCACCGAGCGGGACACCACCCGGCCGGTGGCGTCCGCCCCGTCCAGAATGATCTCCACATTGGATTCGGCGGTCTGACAGCCGTCGGTGAGGAGCTTCTCATTGATGACGCACTCCCCGCCGGCCCCCACCACCGCCACGGTGTCCCGGACGGTGGAGTCCACGCCCCGGATCTGGGTCATCTCCATGGTGATGGAGGCGCCCTCCTCCAGATAGACCTCGGTGCGGGGGTTGAGGATGCGCTCGCCGGTGCCGGGGCCTTCGCCGTAATGGCGCTCCACATAGCGGACCCTGGCGTTTTTGCCCACGTGGAAGACGTGAATGCCGTCGTGCTGGCTGGTTTCACAGCCGGTGTTGTGGATGCCGCAGCCGGCCACGATGTCCACGTCGGCCCCCTCGCCCACGTAAAAGTCGTTGTAGACCACGTCGGTGAGGCCGGTCTGGGTCAGCACCACGGGGATGTGGACGCTCTCTCCCCTGGTGCCCGGCTTAATGATGATGTCGATGCCCGGTTTGTCGGTCTTGCTCTGAATGTCGATGTTGGCGGTGACGTGCCGGTCGTCCAGCTTGCCGTTCACCCGGAAATTATAGGCCCCCTGGGGCGTCTTTTCCAGGTCGGCGATCTCCTTGAGGAGTTTCCAATCCACTTTGTCCATCTCAGCGGTCTCCTTCCTTCATGTAGCCGCAGCCGGGGATGGTCCGAGCCATGATCTGAGGGAAGATCTCTTCCCTCGGACCGTGCTTGGACACCTCGCCCTTCTCAATGACCACGATCTCATCGGCCAGCTGGATGATACGCTCCTGGTGGGAGATGATGAGCAGGGTGGATTCCCCCCGGCGGTGGATGGCCTCAAAGGTTTCGGTGAGCTTGGCGAAGGACCACAGGTCGATGCCCGCCTCCGGCTCGTCGAAGATCATGAGCCCCGCCTTCCGGGCCAGAATGGTGGCGATCTCGATGCGCTTGACCTCGCCGCCGGACAGGGAGGAGTCCACCTCCCGGTCGATATAGTCGTCGGCGCACAGTCCTACCTGGGTGAGGTACTGGCAGCCCTCGGCGGGGGCCAGATCCTCCTTCCCGGCGGCCAGGGCCAGCAGGGTGCGGACCTTCATGCCCTTGAACCGGGGGGGCTGCTGGAAGCCGTAGCTCACACCGGCCTTGGCCCGTTCGGTGATGGACAGGCTGGTGATGTCCTGCCCGTTCCAGCGGATGGTGCCGCCGGTGGGCTGGTTGAGGCCCATGATGGTCCGGGCCAGCGTGGTTTTGCCGCCGCCGTTGGGGCCGGTGATGACCACCAGCCTGCCGTCGCCCACGGTGAGGGACACGTCCCGCAGGATGCCCAGCTCGCCGCCGTCCTCGGCCGTCACGTCATAGCGCAGATGGCTGATCTCTAACATGGTTTCTTATGCTCCTTTGCAGAGAGTGATAGTTTGTCAATTTGCTATTTTATCATGCTATGGATAAAATTACAATGAAAAGTGAGGGGAAATGTGGTATGCTGGGGAAAACGCCTTTCCGAAGCGATCTGCGGAACGGCGAATGTTCAGGCGGAGGAGGGACTCCAGAATGAAAACAGCTCTTGTGACCGGCGGTAGCCGCGGGATCGGCTCCGCAGTGGCCCGGCGGCTGGCCGCTGACGGATACCGGGTGGCGGTCAACTACCGCGCGTCCCGGGACCGGGCGGAGGCCCTGGCGGCGGAGATCGGCGGAATTGCCGTCCAGGCTGACGTGTCAGACAGCGGCCAGGTGGGGAAGATGGTTGACACTGTGTTAGAAAAATTTTGTCAACTTGACATTTTGGTGTGTAATGCGGGCGTGGCCTGGCAGGGACTGCTTCAGGATATGACTGACGCCGACTGGCGGCGGCTGACGGGGGTGGATCTGGACGGAGTTTTCTACTGCTGCAGAGCGGTTCTCCCGGGGATGATCCGGCGGAAAAGCGGGAAAATCATCACCATTTCCTCCATGTGGGGACAGGTGGGCGGCTCCTGTGAGGCAGCGTATTCCGCCGCTAAGGCGGGGGTGATCGGACTGACCCGCGCCCTGGCGAAAGAGGTGGGACCGTCGGGAATCACGGTGAACTGCGTGGCCCCCGGCGTCATCGATACAGAGATGAACGCAGCCCTTGGGCCCCAGGCGCTTGCGGAGTTGGCGGAGGAGACTCCGGCGGGCCGGCTGGGCCGGGCGGAGGACGTGGCGGAATGTGTGGCGTTTCTGTGCTCCCCGGGGGCCGATTTTGTGACCGGACAGGTTCTGGCCCCCAACGGCGGGCTGGTCGTTTAAGTAAAATTCGTCATTTTTCATGAAACGAAAGTCCGCCGCATAAGCACATTGTGGAAAACAACGGTTGACAATTGGCCCGCCTCATTTTATAATTGTCAACAATCCAAAGGAGGTTTAAATGAAATGAAAAAACGCATTCTTGCTCTGACCCTGGCCGGGACCATGACCATGGGTCTGCTGGCCGGCTGCGGCGGCGGCAGCACCGAGTCCGCTGCTCCTTCTGACGCAACTGAATCCACTGCTCCCGCTGAGTCCGCCTCTGCCGCTGAGGGCGGCGTCATCAAGATCGGCGGCATTGGCCCCCTGACCGGCGGCGCCGCTGTGTACGGCCTGGCCACCAAGCAGGGTGCCGAGGTTGCCGTGGAGGAGATCAACGCTCTGGGCGGACTTCAGTTCTCTCTGGACTTCCAGGATGATGAGGGAGATGCCGAAAAGGCCGTTAACGCCTATAACAAGCTGAAGGGCAATGGCGTTCAGCTGATCTACGGCTGCACCACCACCACCCCCTGCGTGGCCGTGGCCGCCGAGACCTTTAATGACCGTTACTTCCAGCTGACCCCCTCCGCCTCCTCCACCAGCGTGACTGAGGGTAAGGACAATGTGTTCCAGGTCTGCTTCACCGACCCCAACCAGGGCACTACTGCTGCTGATTACATCAAGGACAACGGCCTGGGCACCAAGGTGGCCGTGATCTACAACAACGGCGATGCCTACTCCACCGGCATTTACAACTCTTTCCAGAGCGAGGCTGATACCATCGGTCTGGAGATCGTGACGGTCCAGACCTTCCCCGATGACACCAATACTGACTTTACCGTGCAGCTGAGCGCCGCCAAGGACGCCGGTGCCGATCTGGTGTTTATGCCCATCTATTACACCCCCGCTTCCCTGATCCTGAACCAGGCCAAGACCATGGGCTACGCCCCCACCTTCTTCGGCTGCGACGGTATGGACGGCATCCTGGATCTGGAGGGCTTCGATGTCTCTTTGGCCGAGGGACTGATGCTGATGACTCCTTTCAACGCTTGGGGCGAGGATGAGCGCACAGTCAGCTTCGTGAAGGCTTATCAGGATGCTTACGGCACCATTCCCAACCAGTTTGCTGCCGATGGCTATGACTGCATATACGCCATCTATGAGGCCTGCATGAAGGCCGGCATCACTGCGGAAACCAGTCCCACCGATGTCTGCGAGAAGCTCATCGCCACCTTTACCGACAGCGCTTTCAGCGTGGACGGCCTGACCGGCACCGGCATGACCTGGGGCACCAACGGTGAGGTCACCAAGGCCCCTGTGGTTGTCAAGGTCGAGGGCGGCGTGTACGTTACCCAGTAATCTCCCCTTGCGGGAACTGCTTTCAAGCAAGCCAAGGGAGCCCAAAGAGGGTTGCCGAGTTTCCTCGGCAACCCTCTTTTCCCTCTTTACCCCGTATTGTATGACGGACACATCGGCGGTGGCTGAACACCGATGTGTCTGTCATATAGCCCTCGCCGCGAGGCGGCAGGAATGATAGAGAAAGAGGTGATTGTTTTGAGCCTTCTCAACAATCTGATCAATGGAATCAGCCTGGGCAGTGTGTACGCCATTATCGCCCTGGGCTATACCATGGTCTACGGCATTGCAAAGATGCTGAACTTTGCCCACGGCGATGTTATCATGGTGGGCGCGTATATCTGCTTCTTCGCCACTCAGAACTTCGGTCTGAATCCCGTCGTGGGGGTGATTCTGGCTATGCTGGTGTGTACCGTTCTGGGCATCGTGATCGAGCGGCTGGCGTACAAGCCTCTGCGGTCAGCTCCTTCTCTGGCGGTGCTGATCACCGCCATCGGCGTGAGCTATTTTCTCCAGAACAGCGCCCTGCTGATGTGGAAATCCGACCCCAAAATTTTCCCCAAATTTTTCTCTTACACCGATGCCGAAGGCACGGTCCACAGCGGGATTACCCTGTTTGACGGCCAGCTCACCATCACCTATGTGGCGATCGTCACCGTGGCGGCCTGTGTGGTCATCATGATCGGCCTGACCCTGTTTACCGGTAAGACTAAAATGGGCAAGGCGATGCGAGCCTGCTCCGAGGATAAGTCCGCCGCTCAGTTGATGGGGATCAATGTGAACACCACAATCTCCATGACCTTTGCCATCGGCTCCGCACTGGCGGCAATCGCCGGCGTGCTGCTTTGTTCCACCTATCAGACGCTGATGCCTACCACGGGATCCCTGCCCGGAATCAAGGCCTTTACCGCTGCCGTATTCGGCGGGATCGGCTCCATTCCCGGCGCCATGCTGGGGGGCATTCTGCTGGGGATCATTGAGATCTTTGCCAAGACGGTCAATACTCAGCTCTCCGACGCGGTGGTTTTCGGCGTCCTCATTGTGGTGCTGCTGGTCAAGCCCACCGGTTTGTTGGGCAAGGCCGTGCGCGAGAAAGTTTGAGGTGACGGATATGAAAACACTCTCTCCCGGCCGCAAGCGGCTGATTGATAATTCCATCACCTATGGCATCGTCATAGCGGCCTATATTATTCTTCAGATTATGAACGCCGGCGGTCACATGTCCCCGTCCCTGCAGGGCCTGCTGGTGCCTATCTGTGCCTATATCACCATGGCGATTTCCCTGAACCTGGTGGTGGGCATTTCCGGTGAACTTTCTCTGGGCCATGCGGGCTTCATGAGCGTGGGCGCCTTCTCCGGCGTGGTTGCCTCCATGTCTTTGCAGCAGGCAATCCCTTCCGGCTCCATCCGCCTGGCTGTGTCCATGGTGGTGGGTGCGCTGTGCGCCGGAGTGGCCGGGCTGATCGTGGGCGTACCTGTGCTCCGCCTGCGGGGCGATTATCTGGCCATCGTGACGCTGGCCTTCGGCGAGATTATCAAAAATATTATCAACGTCCTCTATGTGGGCGTGGATCAAAACGGCATTCACTTTTCCACTGCCAACGAAATGGCCCTGAATCTGGAAGAGGGCGGTATGGCCATCCTGAAGGGGCCCATGGGGGTGACCTCCAACGTCAAGCTGTCCTCGTTTACCGCTGGTTTTATCCTGGTGATGATCGCTCTGGTGGTGGCGCTGAACCTAATCAACAGCCGTTCCGGACGGGCCATCATGGCCCTGCGGGACAACCGCATCGCCGCCGAGAGCGTTGGGATCGGCGCCACCAAGTACAAACTGATGGCCTTTGTCACCTCCGCGGTGATGGCCGGCGCCGCCGGCGCGCTGTATGCCATGAATTTTTCCTCCTTCGCTGCCAAGAAGTTCGACTTCAACACCTCCATTCTGATCCTGGTGTTTGTTGTGCTGGGCGGCCTGGGCAATATCCGCGGGTCCGTCATTGCCGCCGCCCTGCTGTATGTGTTGCCTGAGTTGCTGCGGGATTTCTACGATTACCGGATGCTGATCTACGCTGTTGTCCTGATCCTGGTGATGCTGGCCACCAACAATCCCACGATCAAGGGCTTCTTTGCCCGGTTCTTCCGTAAGGAGAAAGAGGAGACCGCGAAAGGAGGTGCCGCCCAATGACCATGCCGAAAAGAGAACCCACCAAGCTGGTGGAGGTCCCCAGCCCGAACAAGATTCCGGAGCGGGACATTGATAAGACTCCCATTCTGGAATGCCAGCATCTGGGAATTGACTTCGGCGGCCTGACCGCCGTCAATGAGTTCAATATGGCCATCGGCCGCACCGAGATCACCGGCCTGATCGGCCCCAACGGCGCCGGCAAGACCACCGTGTTCAACCTGCTGACCAAGGTCTATCAGCCCACCCGGGGCACCATTCTGCTGGACGGCATCGACACCCACAATATGAACACGGTCCAGGTGAACAAGGCGGGGATTGCCCGCACCTTCCAGAACATCCGCCTGTTCAGCAACCTGACGGTGGAGGACAACGTCAAGCTGGGCCTCCACAACCACATCGGATATGGTATGTGGTCGGGCATCTTCCGCCTTCCCCGGTACTGGAAAGAGGAGAAAGTGGCTCATGAGCGGGCCATGGAGCTTCTGAGCATCTTCGAGATGGAAGATCTGGCCAATGCCAAGGCGGGAAGCCTCCCCTACGGCGCCCAGCGCCGGCTGGAGATCGTCCGGGCCCTGGCCACCAACCCCTCCCTGCTCCTGCTGGATGAGCCCGCCGCCGGCATGACCCCCTCCGAGACCGCCGAGCTCATGGAGAATATCGTGAAGATCCGGGATACCTTCCAGATCGCTGTCCTCCTCATTGAGCACGATATGTCCCTGGTTATGGGGATCTGCGAGGGGATCTGCGTGCTGAACTTCGGCCAGATCATCGCCAAGGGCACGCCCGACGAGATCAAGAACAACCCCCAGGTCATCGAGGCCTACCTGGGCACCAAGAAGGAGGGCTGAGGGATGCTGAAGGTTGAAAACATCAACGTCTATTATGGTGCCATCCATGCCATCAAGGGAGTCTCCTTCGAGGTCAACGACGGCGAGATCGTCACCCTGATCGGGGCCAACGGCGCCGGAAAATCCACCACCCTTCAGACCATCTCCGGCCTGCTCCATTCCACCACCGGCTCCATCACCTTTCAGGGGGAGAACATCTCCGGCGTTCCCGCCCCGAAACTGGTGAGCAAGGGGCTGGCCCAAGTGCCTGAGGGGCGCCGTGTCTTCCTGAACATGACGGTGCAGGAGAATCTGGAGATGGGGGCCTATACCCGTCCCAACTCAGAGATAGAACCGGGGCTGGAGAGGGTCTACGAGCTCTTCCCCAGACTGAAGGAGCGCTATCGTCAGGTGGCGGGGACCCTTTCCGGCGGCGAGCAGCAGATGCTGGCCATGGGGCGGGCCCTCATGTCCTCCCCCAAGCTGATGATGCTGGACGAACCCTCCATGGGCCTGGCGCCCATCCTGGTGGATCAGATTTTCGATATCATCAAGGCCCTTCACAAGAAGGGCACCACCATCCTGCTGGTGGAGCAGAACGCCCAGATGGCCCTGTCGGTGGCCGACCGGGGCTACGTGCTGGAGACCGGGCGCATTGTCTCCTCCGGCACCGGCGCCGAGCTGCTGGCCGATGAGCGGGTCAAGAAAGCGTACCTGGGCGGCTGACAAAGAGCATAGGAAACGGGGCGGGCCGGCGGGCCCGCCCCGTCTGTTTTTCTCTCATGTCCGGGCGGCGTACCACACCGCATCGCCGGACAGCAGCTCCTCCAGCCAGGCGCTGAACTCCGCCTCGGTGACCCCCTGGCCGGCAATGGCGTAATAGGGGCCCCAGTCGGTATTGCCCAGCAGCTCTGCCCGGAAGATCCCGTTTTCAAAAAATAACCGCTGATAGTAACTGGTGGCCGCGCCGCCGGACCCCACAAAGACGCCGTTGGTCTGAAGCATCTCGAACCACCGAACGGGCATATAGGTTCCATAAAAGCCGTTCTGCCCGCGGAACAGGGCGAGATACCAGCCGCCCCAGTCGTTGGACCAGAGGATGAGTTCCAGATTCCCGTCCCCGTCCAGATCACACAGAGAGAAGGAGGCCAGGGAATACTCCTCCGGATTTTGGGCGGCTTCGCTGATGGTGGAGGGGAAAAAGGTCTCCAGCCGCAGTGCCTCCGTGGCCTCCGCCGTCTTTCCGGACTCGGGACAGGGGGCGGCCAGGAAGGACTCCCCCTCCGTCAGCACCGGGAAGAAGGCGGACAGAGCCTCCCAGTCCTCCGGAGTCAGTTCCCGCTCATAAGAGGAAAAGTCCACCTGGGAGAGAGGGACGTCCTCACCGGGCCAGCCGGACGTCTCCGATCCGGCGGCGGGAGGCTCGGAGGCGGCAGGGGCAGGCGTTTCAGGGACCGGCTCCGGAGACGGCGGGGCGGAGACCTCCGCTGCGGCCGGCGTGGGCGAGGGGGAGGCGGATGGCTGGGCGGGGGGCACCCCGCCGCCGCAGCCCGTCAAAAGAAAGCAAAGCCCGCAGAACAGGGGCCAGATCGCGGGAATCCGTTTCATGCTGTTGTAATCCTCCGTTTCTGATGCGCACGGCATCAAAATACCGCCCGGCTTTCCGGGCGGTATTCAGCATAGTCGTTTCCGGGCGGACAGTCCACCCGGAAACGGCTACAATTGATTACAAAACGGCAACACCGCCCCGGACGCTTCCGGTCCGCCGGAACACATGGACGCGGAACTGGGCGGTGACGGTGAGGGTGTTCAGTGCCGCCAGCCGTTCCGACCCCGCCTTCGGGGTTTTCCAGCAGTAAGGCGTCATGCGGAACAGATCGGAAATGTCCTCCCGCCGGGGGAGGGTGAACCGGGTCTCTACCGGGACCACATCCTGATAGCGGAAGCCGGGATAGGTCTCCCGCTTTTCCCCGTTCTCATAGGGACGGTCGTAGAGAACCTCCTTCAGCTCCCACAGATGCCGGGGTCCAGGCACCACATAGAGAAAGACTCCGCCGGGACGCAGCACCCGGGCAAACTCCTCCGCCGCCAGCGGGGAAAAGCAGTCCACTACCGCGTCCACCCCTCCGTCCGCCGCCGGAAGATGGTACACCGAGGCCACGGCCAGCTCCGCTTCCGGACAGCGGCGGGCCGCCTTTTTCACCGCCGGCTTGGACAGGTCCACCCCGGCGGTCCGGCCCCCTTTGGCGGCGGCGGCGGAAGCCAGCGCGGCGGTGTACCATCCCTCGCCGCAGCCGGCGTCCAGCAGGGAGGGAGCGTCCCCGGTCTCCCGGCGGAACAGTTCGCACAGCGTATCCCGGAGGGGCTGATACCATCCGCCCTCCAGAAACCGGGTCCGGGCGGCGGCCATCTCCCTGTCGTCGCCCGGGGCTTTGGAGTGCTGCCGGTTGGCGGGGAGAAGATTCACGTAGCCCTCTTTGGCGATATCGTAGCAGTGCCCGTTGGGGCAGATATAAGCCCGCTCCCCCCGTTCCAGGGGAGCGGAGCAGATGGGACAGCAGAACAGGCTCACGTCCAGCGCCTCCTTTTCTGCTCTATTATACGGAGAAAAGATTCGCTTGTCCAATCCCTCAGTTTAAATCTCCCTGCTGGAGGTCTGCGTTGCAGCAGCGCGCTGCAGCTTTGTGGCGCGGAGAAAAATTCCCGCAATGATAAAGACGGCCGAATAGCGGGAGGAAAAAATAGTCAAACGCATCATAAGCCAGTTCCATACCGGGCCGAGATTCAAGTCCGAGTGAACACGATGCCCCATGTAAGTAACGATGCTGCAATAGATGTTCTGAATCAGAAATGGCCCAATGATGACAAAATAGGCGGCTGCAATTCCAACGATGGCCCAATGGATCCATTTAATGCAGTTTTGCTGCAAAGGTTTGATCCCAAAGATCAGGAAGATGGCCTGCATGATCACCCAGCCGGACAGGAGAAACATACACGGCTTCAAGACAAGCCCGATCAGCATACTGGGCGTCAAAAGGAATCGCCGCGCACCGATTTCTTTTGCAATCGGCGTCAAAATCAAAACCGCCGCCGCAAGCACCGTAAGAATTCCGGCCGCTACACAAAGCCTGACCCATTCTTTCTTCCTGTTCTGGGGTTTGGAGATTCCATAAATCAGCGAATTGGGATCCGTCTTCAGGACTGCCGCAATTTTGACCAGCATATCGATATCCGGGTTGCTTTTTCCGGTCTCATAATTAGAAACGGTTTGTCTGCTGACAAACAGCAGCTCCGCCAGGTCATCCTGTGTCATGTTCCGGGACGTGCGCAGAAGCTTAATGTTTTTTCCCACTCGCGCCATAAAGCCGGCCTCCTTTTCTCCGCATTAGATCTGGATTCATGATAGTACAACCAACGGGTCTTGTCACGCAAAGAGTTTTTGCCCCCGGAATAATCCAATTTTTCTCTATGAATTCTAAAAAACGTGTGATATAATATCTCATTACATGACTGCAAAAGGAGTTTATCATGATCACTGTTTCCGACCTGTCCCTCAACTACTCCGGCACCCCTCTGTTTTCCCATGTGGATCTCCAGTTTACCAGGGGAAACTGCTACGGCATCATCGGCGCCAACGGCGCGGGGAAGTCCACCTTCCTGAAGATCCTGTCCGGCCAGCTGGAGCCCACCTCCGGCGAGGTGTCCATCCTGCCCAACACCCGCATGTCCGTGCTGAAGCAGGATCAGAACCAGTACGATGCCTATCCCGTCATGGACACGGTGCTCATGGGAAACCAGCATCTCTACGACATCGGCAGGGAGATGAACGCCCTCTACGAGAAGGAGGACTTCACCGATGAGGACGGTATTCTCGCCTCTGAGCTGGAGGGCGTGTTTGCAGAGCTGGGAGGCTGGGAGGCTGAGTCCGACGCAAGCCGTATGCTCCAGGGACTTGGGATCCCCGTAGACGACCACTACAAGCTCATGAGCGAAATGGATGGCCGTGACAAGGTCAAGGTGCTCCTGGCTCAGGCGCTGTTCGGAAATCCGGACATCGTGATGCTGGACGAGCCCACCAACAACCTGGACACCGCCTCCATCGAATGGCTGGAGGACTTTCCGCTGGACTTCCCCGGTATGGTCATTGTGGTCAGCCACGACCGCTACTTCCTGAATACCGTATGCACCCACATTGTGGATATTGACTATGGCAAGATCAAGATGTATGTGGGCAACTATGACTTCTGGTACGAATCCTCCCAGCTGGTTCAGGCCCTGATCCGCAACCAGAACAAGCGCAACGAGGAAAAAATCAAGGAACTGACGGAGTTTATCGCCCGGTTTGCCGCCAACAAGGCCAAGAGCAAGCAGGCTACCTCCCGCAGAAAGCTGCTGGACAAGCTGACCATCGAGGAGCTTCCCGCTTCCTCCCGCCGTTATCCCTATGTGGGCTTCAAGCCGGATCGTGAGGTGGGCAAGGACATTCTCTTTGTCACCGACGTTTCCAAGACCGTGGATGGCCGCAAGGTGCTGGACAACGTCAGCTTCCGCGTCAACCGGGACGAGAAGGTGGCCTTCGTGGGCGAGGACGAGATCGCCAAGACCACCTTGTTCAAAATTCTGATGGGCGAGCTGGAGCCGGACG
>JAQXNP010000087.1 GCA_029098065.1 Clostridiales bacterium
CCAGGCGGTGGTGGCGGAGGCGGAGCGCTGCTGTATCCCATTGGCCCACGCCCAGGATTTCCGGGCCGTCCATGGCCGGGGCGTGATTGCCTCCATCCAGGGGGCCGTTTTCCTGGCGGGAAGCCGGGCCATGATGGAGGAGCACCACGTTGATTTGGCGCCGGCGGGCGAAGTGCCGGAGGCTCTGGCGGAGGCGGGCAAGACCCCGCTGTACTTCGCCCAGGACGGCAGGCTCATCGGCATCGTGGCCGTGGCCGACACGGTGAAGTCCACCAGCGCCGCCGCCATCGCCGCCTTGCGGGATCTGGGACTGGATGTGGTGATGCTCACCGGCGACAACCAGAGAACCGCCCGGGCCATCGCCCGGGAGCTGGATCTGACCGACGTGGTGGCTGAGGTTCTGCCTCAGGACAAGGAGAAGGTCATTGCCGAGCTCCAGGCCCGGGGGAAAAAGGTGGCCATGATCGGCGACGGCATCAACGACGCCCCGGCGCTGGCCCGGTCTGACGTGGGACTGGCGATTGGGGCGGGCACCGATGTGGCGATCGAGTCGGCGGATGTGGTGCTGATGAAGAGCGACCTCATGGACGCGGTGACAGCGGTGGAGCTCTCCCGGGCCACCATCCGAAACATCAAGCAGAATCTCTTCTGGGCGTTCTTCTACAACGCCATCTGCATCCCGCTGGCCGCCGGTGTATTTTATCCCGTCTTCCACCTTCAGCTCTCGCCCATGATCGCCGCGGCGGCCATGTCCATGAGCTCGGTGTGCGTGGTGTCAAACGCCCTGCGGTTGAAACTGTTCAAACCCCGGCACGCCGCCACCGCGGCCCCGGAGAAAGAAAATAAAAGACAAGAAGGAGAGAACCAACCCATGGAAAAGAAGATTGTGATCGAAGGTATGATGTGCCAGCACTGTGCGGCTCATGTCACCGAAGCTCTGAACAAATTGCCCGGTGTCACCGCCAGGGTGGATCTGGCCAGCAAAACAGCCACTGTCACCGGCAGCGCCGATGACGCCGCGCTGAAACAGGCGGTTGCCGACGCGGGCTATGAGGTCGTCAGCATCCAGTAAGTCGGGATCCGGACAGGCGGGCCGTTTATACGGCCCGCCTGGTTGCTTTTTGAGGTGTAATGTGTTAAGCTGAGAATGAAAGAGTATTCACATTACAAATGCCAAAAGAGGTACCTCAGATGAAGCGAACGGTAGAGCGGAAGCATGATGTTCATAACGGGATCCGGCTGGCAGTGTTTTCCGCTCTGGCTATTCTGGCTCAGGTGATATGGCTTTACCTGAGCATTTCCAAACTGAGGGATCATTCTGCGTGGATCTCCGGGGCGATCTCGCTGCTTGCCCTTTTGCTGGTGCTCTATATCTATGGCAGGCACATCAACTCCGCCATGAAAATGCCCTGGATCATGTTGATTCTGACGTTCCCTTTTTTGGGCGTCTTTCTGTATCTGATGATCGGAAACCACAACGTCAACCGCAGGATGAGGGAGCGCTATGAAAAGCTGGACCGGCAGCTTTTGCCCCTCCTGCCGGCGAACGATGGGATACTGGCGCAGCTGAAGGAACGGGATGAGGGGGTTGCCGGTCAGTTCCGGTATGTCCAGCGGTTTGCGAAATATCCTGTATACCGGAATACTGATGTGGTGTTTTATCCTGATTCATCGGACGGCTATGCCGCACAGCTGGAGGAACTGGCCAAGGCGGAACGCTTCATTTTCATGGGGTATCACGCCATTGAGGATTCCACGGCATTTGCCCCGCTGCACAAAATCCTGAAAGAGCGGGCCGCCGCCGGGGTAGAGGTGCGGATCTTTTACGACTATGTGGGCAGCATGGGTTTTATCAACAACAGTTTTGCCAGGAAACTGGAGGCGGAGGGGATTCACTGCCGGGTCTTTAACCCGGTGATGCCGGTGCTGAACGTCTTTATGAACAACCGGGACCACCGGAAGATCACGGTGATTGATGGAAAGGTTGGTTTTGTGGGCGGCTATAATCTGGCGGATGAGTATTTCCACATCACTCAGCCTTACGGGTACTGGATGGACACGGGCGTCAAGCTCACCGGCGACGCGGTCAGGAGCCTGACGGTAACTTTTTTGGAGAACTGGAACGCCATCCGGAACCGAGATAAGGATGACGCGGACTTTGAAACCTATCTGCCCGATGTGGAGTATACCGCGCGGGAATCCGGCTTTGTGCAGCCTTACGCAGACAGCCCGCTGGATAACGAGCAGGTGGGGGAGAATGTCTATATCAATGTTCTGCGGAATGCCCGGCGGTATGCCTATTTCGTCACCCCTTACCTGATCATCACCGATGAGATGAACCACGCGTTCGCCATGGCGGCCAAGAGCGGAGTGGATGTGCGCATCATCACCCCGGGGATCCCGGATAAAAAAGTGGTGTACAATGTGACCCGTTCCTACTACGCGGGGCTGGTCAAAAACGGTGTTCGGATCTATGAGTATACGCCGGGATTCTGCCACGCAAAGCAATGTGTCTCCGATGACAAGGTGGCCACCTGCGGCACCATCAACCTGGATTTCCGGAGCCTCTACCACCATTTTGAAAACGGAGTGCTGATGTATGACTGCGAAGCAGTGGGAAAGATCAAGGATCAGTTTGACGCGCTGTTTCCCCAGTGCCGGGAAGTGACGGAGGAGTATCGGACGGGACGGTCCAGTTTCCTGAGGCTGCGTCAGCTGATCCTCCGCCTTTTTGCACCGCTGATGTAAATTCGGAACAAGGCAGCAAGAAGTCGGATTGAAAGGAGGGGCATATTATGTCTACACTGCTGCTGAAGAACGCCCGGTATATCGTCTCCTGTGACGACAGGGACACGCTGTATGAGCGGTGCAACCTGTTTATCCGGGACAACGCCATCGAGTATATCGGCCCGGAGGCCCGGCAGGCGGAGCAGGTCATCGACGCCGCCGATATGGCCGTCTATCCCGGGCTGATCAACACCCATCATCACCTCTATCAGATATTCTCCCGGAATCTCCCGGAGGTCCAGCGGATGGAGCTGTTTCCCTGGCTGGTGACGCTCTACGGAGTGTGGAAGAATCTGGACGAGGAAGTGGAGTCCTGTGCCTCGCTGATGGGGTTGGCTGAGCTGGCCAAGACGGGCACTACCACCTGCTTTGACCATCACTATGTCTTTCCGAAAAACAGCGGGGATCTGATCGCTGCCCAGTTCCGGGCGGCCCAGCAGATCGGAATGCGGTTTGCGGCCTCCCGTGGGTCCATGGATCTGAGTCAAAAGGACGGCGGCCTGCCGCCCGACAGTGTGGTGCAGACCATCGACGAAATTCTGGCCGACTCGGAGCGGATCGTCCGGGTCTGGCATGACGACAGCCGTTTTTCCATGCGCCAGGTGGCGCTGGCCCCCTGTTCGCCCTTTTCAGTGTCGACCGATCTTCTCCGGGAGAGCGCCGGACTGGCCCGGTCCCTGGGTGTGCGGCTCCACACCCATGTGGCCGAAACGAAGGACGAGGAGGAGTTCACGCTCCAGAAATTCGGGATGCGGCCTTTGGAGTACATGCAGTCGGTGGGATGGACCGGTCCCGACGTGTGGTATGCCCACGGCATCTGGTTCAATGACGAGGAACTGCGCCTTCTGGCCGAGACCGGCACCGGCGTGGCCCACTGTCCTATCTCCAACATGAAGCTGGCTTCCGGCGTCTGCCGGGTGCCCGAGATGCTGCGGCTGGGGGTGAACGTGGGCCTGGCGGTGGACGGCGCCGCCTCCAACGATGGCTCCAATCTTCTGGAGGAGATTCGGGTGTGCTATCTTCTCCACCGGCTCCACGCCAGCGCCGCTGCCCCCACGGGCTATGACGTGCTGAAGCTGGCCACCCGGGGTTCCGCCCGGCTGCTGGGCCGGACGGAGATCGGCTATCTGGCTCCCGGCATGGCCGCCGACCTGTTTGCCATCCGGCTGACCCGTCCTGAATTGGCGGGAGCCCAGTTTGATCCCATGTCCATGCTGGGCACCGTGGGCTTCAAGGGGCCTGTGGACTATACCATCATCAACGGCGTCCCTGTGGTGCAGAACGGGGAGCTGATAACCATTGATGAGCAGGCGGAGTCCGCCCGGGCCAACGAGGTCTGCCGGAGGTATCTGCGCCGGCTGTAAGGGAATTTATCCCGCCTGCGGATGAGAAAAGTGCTTGACAACTCTGTTTCAGGCTGTTATACTATCTAAGCACAATAAAGAAGGAACGGTTTCGTCCTCACCTCCCGCCAGCGGGCGAGGGGGTCAACATGGGTAGCACTCGCCGGATCTCCGGCGCGGTTGTGTCATGTCACGCGGAACCGTCAGGTTCCGCGTTTTTTGTGTGTGTTGAATGGAGGTGCGTTCGTATCAGCAGCAAGCAGGGCCATCAGATCAATGAGGAGATCCGGGACAGAGAGGTCCGTCTGGTTTCCGCCGATGGCGAACAATTAGGTATCATGTCCGCCCGGGACGCTTTGGCAAAGGCGGAGGAGGCCAATCTGGATCTGGTCAAGATCTCTCCCAACGCTGTGCCGCCCGTCTGTAAGCTTATGGACTACGGCAAGTACAAGTTCGAGCAGACCAAGCGGGAGAAAGAGGCCAAAAAGAACCAGCACGTAGTGGAAATCAAGGAAGTACGCATGTCTCCCAGCATCGACGTGAACGATTTTAACGTCAAGCTGCGCAATGCGCAGAAGTTTCTCGCCGAGGGTGACCGGGTAAAGGTCACCGTCCGGTTCCGGGGCCGTGAAATGGCCCACACCGAGATTGGACGGGATCTGTTGCTGAAGTTTGCCGAGCAGTGCGCCGAGGTGGCCAACATGGATAAGGAGCCCAAGCTGGACGGCCGTCACATGTCCATCTTCCTGTCCGCCAAAGTGGCGAAAGAACCCAAGAAGTAAGTAGACTAACAATAAAGGAGAATTCACCATGCCGAAACTGAAGACCCATACCGGGGCAAAGAAGAGATTCAACCTGACCAAGAACGGAAAGGTCAAGCGCGCTCACGCCTATAAGTCCCACCTGCTCAACGGGCACGGCAAGGACACCAAGCGGAAGAGAGGCCTCCGCAAAGGAGCTTACGCCGATGTGACCAACGCGGCCACAATCAAGCGCATGATCCCTTACAAATAATTTGACGTTTTACTCAAAATAGGAGGTTTCGAAT
>JAQXNP010000088.1 GCA_029098065.1 Clostridiales bacterium
ACATGGAACTCAAGAGCCTGAAAAAGAAGTACAAGGACAAGAAGTTCGCCGCCGGCTGCTCCCGGGAGGTCATCGCCCAGGGAGCGGAGCTGCTGGGCTGGGACCTGGACACGCTGCTGGACAAGACCCTCACCGCCATGCGGGAGGGCGAGGCGGACATCGAGGCTCAGACGGCGGCCAATACCTGAGCCGGTCGTGCCGGCTGGAGAGGAGATTCTGCCATGAAGGTCATTGGAATCACTGGCCCCACCGGGGCGGGCAAGACCACGGCGCTGAACGCCCTGCGGTCCCTGGGGGCGGAGGTCATCGACGCCGACGTGGTCTACCACAGCCTGCTCTCCGACAGCATCCCCATGCGGGAGGCGCTGACAGGGGCTTTTGGAAAACAGATTCTGGATGAGTCCGGGGGGGTGGACCGCCGGAAGCTCTCCGACGCGGTGTACCCTGACCGCCTGGAGGAGCTGAACGCCCTCACCCATCCCATCATCGTGGCGGAGGTGGGCCGGCAGGTGGAGGAGGCCCGGAAGGCGGGACGCCCCGCCGCCGCCATCGACGCCATCGCTCTGGTGGAAAGCGGCCTGGTGAAGTGGTGTGACACGGTGGTGTCGGTGCTGGCCCCGCTGGAACTGCGAGTGAAGCGGATCATGGCCCGGGACAGCATTGACGAGGCCTATGCCCGCCGGCGGGCTCTGGCGCAGAAGCCGGACACATTTTTCCGCGCCCACAGCGACTATGTCCTGGAAAATCAGGACAACGATACTCCGGAGGTCTTTGGAGCCAGGGCTCTGTCCCTTTTCCGGGAGATCCTGGGGAAATAGCGCCGGGGCGGTAGAAATGTTCACATTTGCATAGTATTCTGAAAAAGAAATCAAGGAGACAGGAGGGATTTCCATGGATGAGAAGGAGAAGACCCCGGCCCAGAAGCGCCGGGAGGAACTTCTGAACCCAAGAAAAAACGGTTACGACAGGCTCGCTTCCGAAGATGAGGCGGCCATGCAGGGCTACTGTGAGGACTACAAGAAATTTCTGAATGCCGCCAAGACCGAGCGGGAGGCGGTGGAGGAGACGGTGCGGCTGGCCCAGGCCAAAGGTTTCGTCCCCTTTACCCGCGGCATGAGCGTGGCCCCGGGCGACAAGCTCTACCGGGTCAACCGGGGCAAGGCGGTGATGCTGGCCGTCATCGGGGAGAAGTCTCTGGCCGACGGCGTATCCATCGGCGCCGCCCATATCGACTCGCCCCGGCTGGATGTAAAGCCCCAGCCCCTTTATGAGGAGGCGGAGATGGGCTTTCTGAAGACTCATTACTACGGCGGCATCAAGAAGTACCAGTGGGTGGCCATTCCGCTGGAGCTCCATGGTGTTGTGGTGAAAAGGGATGGCTCCACTGTTCAGGTGGCAATCGGGGCCGCTCCGGGGGATCCGATGTTCACGGTGGATGACCTGCTGCCCCACTTGGGCGGTGAACAGGGCAAGAAGCCGATGAGCGAGGCCATTCCCGGCGAGAATCTGAACATTCTGGTCGGTTCCCGCCCCTTCCGGGATGACGAGGGCGGCGACCGGGTAAAACTGGCCATCATGGACATTCTGAACCAGAAGTACGGACTGGTGGAGGACGACTTCATCTCCGCGGAGCTGGAAGCGGTGCCCGCTTTCCAGGCCTGCGACATCGGCTTTGACCGTTCCCTGATCGGCGCCTATGGCCAGGATGACCGCGTGTGCGCGTTTGCCGCTCTGGCCGCCCTGCTGGAGACTGAGCGTCCCGTCCATACTTCGGTCTGTATGCTGGCCGACAAGGAGGAGATTGGCTCTGAAGGAGTCACCGGCATGCGGTCGGCTGCTTTCGATACCTTTATGAGCGATCTGTGCGATGCCCAGCGGGTGCCCCTCAAGACCTGCTATGAGCACTCCTTCTGCCTGTCCGCCGATGTGACGGCGGCTTATGACCCCAACTTCCCGGAGGTTTACGACAAGCGCAACGCTGCCCGGGTCAACTACGGCATGGGCTTCTGCAAGTACACCGGCGCGCGGGGAAAATCGGGGGCTTCTGACGCCGCCGCCGAGGTGGTGGGTTTTGTCCGCCGGACGCTGGACGCCGCCGGAGTTATCTGGCAGATGTCTGAACTGGGGGCCGTGGACGCCGGAGGCGGCGGGACCGTGGCGGCCTATATGGCTGAGCGGGATATCGACACTCTGGACGCGGGGGTGCCCGTCCTCTCCATGCACGCTCCCTTCGAGGTCACTGGAAAGCTCGACTGCTATATGACCTACAAGGGCATGAAGGCGGTCTATCAGGCGTAAGCAGACCCTTCGGGGGCCGGGACATTCAGTCCCGGCCCTTTTGTGTCCGGCAGATTGATTTTCCAACCGGGCCGGTATATAATATCTCCAATCAGATTTCCCGGGGGAAAAGGAAGAGAATCCATGTTTTTTATTTCACCGATTTTTATGGGGCCGCTGACCTATCTGCTGCTGATCTATGTGCTGGCGGCGATCCTGCCCGCTGTATTCCTCATGCGCTATATCTACCGGCAGGACCGGGTGGAGCCGGAGCCCCCGGCGCTGCTGGGCAGCCTCGTGATCCAGGGCGTGCTGGCCGCCCTGGTGTCCATCGTGCTGGAGATGATCGGGGAGAGCGTGCTCAACGCCATGGTCAGCCCGTCCAATCCAAGGTACACTGTGCTGCTGGCCTTTCTGGTGGTGGCGGTGGTGGAGGAGGGAACCAAGTTTTTCTTCCTCAAGCGCCGGACCTGGAGGGACCCCAATTTCAACTACCGGTTTGACGGTATCGTTTACGCCGTCTTTGTCTCTCTGGGGTTTGCCGCCTTTGAGAACATCAAGTATGTTTTCACCTATGGTTTGTCGGTGGCGCTGCCCCGGGCTGTCCTGGCGATTCCCGGACACATGGGCTTCGCGGTGTTCATGGGGGCCTTCTATGGCCGGGCCAAGCTGCGGGATTACTGGGGGGACAGGATGGGCAGCGTCCTCAATCAGATCCTGGGCTACGCGCTGGCAGTGTTCCTCCACGGCTTTTACGACACCTGCGCCATGACGGGAACGACAAAGGCCACCGTGGTTTTTGTGGCCTTTGTGATAGTGATGTATGTGGTAGTATTCCGTGTGATCCGGCGGGAATCGGACACGGACACACCGGTATAAGGGGAGAATGTCTCATGTGCACTTGTCTGCTGGCGGGAAAGAACGCCACGGCCTACGGCACAGTCCTGCTGGGGGCCAACGATGACTGGAGCGGCGTACCGGGAATATTGACCCGGAAAAACGGCGGCAGCCACGCCCCGGGCGAGCAGTACCGGCTGGTGGGAGGCAGGACCATCCCACAGGCGGTGGTGACCTTCGGATACAGCTACACAGCCTGTAAATATGACATCGGCATTCTGGACCGGGGATGGGCCGGCGGCGTCAACGACAATCAGGTGGCGGTGGCGGGCACCGGGGCCAGCGCCTTCAAGATGCTGCCCTGTGACGAGAACTGGCTGGAGCCGGATGACGTGCCGCTTCTGATCCTGGAGCGGGCCAGGACGGCCCGGGAGGGGATCCGGCTGGTGGGGGATCTGATCCGGCAGCACGGGTTCCGGCCCTCCGGGCTGGATGAGTGCCGGAGCATGTGCTGTTTCGCCGTGGCGGACCCGGAAGAGGGCTGGTGGCTGGAAATGGCCCCCGGCGACCACTGGGTGGCCGTGCGGGTGCCCGACGGGGAGGCCTCCGTCCGGGAAAACGCCTATGGCATCCACGACGCCGACCTCACCGACCGGGAGAACGTGATGTGCTCGGAAGGACTGGCGGAGTTTGCCCGGGACCGGGGCTGGTGGAACGGAGATCCCCGCCATTTTGACTTCGCGGCGGCTTACGGCGCGGAGGAGAGCCCCAACGAGTGGGGTCCGGAGCTGGACCCCATGAACATGCGCCGCCGCTGGCGGGCCATGTGCCTGCTGTCCGGCCACGACACGCCGGAGGACGCGCTTCTCTATTCCGTGACACCGGACCGGAAGCTGACGGTGGAGGACTTCAAGGCCGTTCTCCGGGACACCTATGAGGGGACGGCCTACGACCTGTCCAAAGCCCCCGGGGCCGGAATGTACGGCGATCCCTTCCACGATGATCCGCCCAGCTATTCCCTCTGCCGGGACTGGACGGTGGCCAGCATTGCAGTCCGTCTCCGCCGGGAGGGGCCGGGGACCATGTGGACCTGTATGGCCAACCCCCGCATCGGTTTCTATTTCCCGGTCTTTACCGGGATTTCCGGCCTGCCCGCGGCGTGTGAGAACGCCGCCCCCGGCGTGCCGGAGGCGCCCTCCCTTTTCTGGGCCTTCCGGGAGCTGGCCTTTCTGACCCAGCGCCGCTACGCCCGCTATATTCCGACGGTGCGGGAGGCCCAGGCCCGATACGAGGCGGAGTCGGAGACGCTGGAGG
>JAQXNP010000089.1 GCA_029098065.1 Clostridiales bacterium
AAACGGAACAGGTACCGGAACCCTGCCGGGAGGAGGCGCCGGAGACATTTCCGGTGACGCTCCGATTTGAAGTCAGGGCCACCCGCCGGCCTGCCCGATTCATCGGTCAAACCGGCACACCACCCATCGGGCAGTGTGCCGGTTTTCGTTGACTCCGCAATGCCTTGATCATATAATGATGATATCGTGATTGCGGAGAAAGGTGAATTCTATGGATTGGTTTTCCTCTTTGGCATTGGGGCTTGGCCTTGCGGCCCGGAGGCAGAAAAAGGAACAGCAAAAACGGGCGGAAATGATTTTCGCATACCGCTCTGAAATCACAAATGCTGTTTTTGAGTTGGACTCATTGTTGTCCAACTTGGCCTTTCCCACCATGCTTGCCATGGAACAAAAGGATTTAGATGATTTGGAAGAACTTGCACCGCTTTTTCCGATTTCTGAGATTTTATCCATGCAAGGCTATATTGGCCCGGAACAACAGCTTTTTCTCCAGGACTATATCAACCTGGAATCTCCGCGCTTTAATCTGAGACAATTTACAAAAGCTGTAATTGAACGCGAAGGCGTATATCCCGAATGGTATGCTCTGGCGGGCCTGGATTTGACTGGCTGCGGGCAGATTTGGCACACTTTGATTGAGCTGATCTGCCGCCGGCGCGTACCCGAAGTAATGCAGCAGGCTGTTGACCTCTTGGGGAAAATCTTATATTCTTTCTGGTTCCTTGAATGTGCCGACATGCAGCCTGCACAGACTTGTTACCAAAATATGATTTCCAGGTTGAATCTGCACGCCGAACGCGACCAAAAAAATCCATATCTTCATGCCGTCATGCTGCTTCAAAACGAACTGTCAAAAAAATATGGCGGGATGGAATCAGATTTTATTCCGATGCTCGATTCCGATTCTGCCTGTGATATGAATGGAAGAGCCGGATTTCATTTTTCCGTACATCGAAAAGATGATACCTCTTTTATTCATTTCTACGCCGTCCGCAGGCAGGACTTCCCCGGTGAAGCTGATTTGATTTGGGAGCTGCCCGCCGGCGGAGATACCCCCATGATCTTCTTCTCTGAATAATTACCGGTTGACCGTACGGGCTGCGGTTTTCTTCAGATGTCACCTGCCGCCCAGGCCGCCATCAAAAATCCCCGCAAGTAAGAGAACAGGAAGCCGCGTTCTGACATTTGGATGGAAGAACCCCCGGGGCAGGGTCCCGGGGGTTCTTTTTCGCCCCTTTACGAGCGGGCGGTTTTGCGGTAAAATAACAGTTACATGAGATTAGACCGGGCGGCAAGGCGGCCGCCCAAAGGAGCGAGTTGCAATGGAGCAGACGCCAACACGGGAGAGCGAGACGCTGGGCCGGAGCCCGGCTTCCGCCCGTCGCATCCAATTCCGGGAGGGAATCAGAGACGGTATCCCCATCGCCCTGGGCTATCTGGCGGTATCCTTTACGCTGGGCATCGCTGCCCGGAATGCAGGACTCACCGCTTTTCAGGCCATGTTGGCCAGTCTTTTGAACAATGCCTCCGCCGGTGAGTACGCCGGCTTTACCCTGATCGCCGCCCGGGCATCCCTCCTTGAAATGGCGGTGATGATGCTGGTGGTCAATGCCCGATACCTGCTGATGAGCTGTGCCCTCAGCCAGCACCTGTCCCCGGACACTCCCCTGTGGCAGCGGCTGGTCATCGGCTATGACGTCACCGATGAGATCTTCGGGATCTCCATCGCCCGGCCCGGTTACCTGGACCCCTTCTACACCATGGGAGCCATGACGGTGGCGATCCCGGGCTGGTCCCTGGGTACCTTCCTGGGGGTGGCGGTGGGCAATGTGCTGCCCCTGCGGGCAGTGAGCGCCCTCAGCGTGGCCCTCTACGGCATGTTCCTGGCCGTCATCATCCCGCCCGCCAGAAAAAACCGGGTGGTGGCCGCTCTGGTGGCGGCCTCCTTTGCCGCCAGCTACGCGGCCGGGAAACTGCTGCCCGGCGTGTCTTCCGGCATGCGGACCATTTTTTTGACGGTGGGGATCTCTCTGGCGGCCGCCCTGCTGTTCCCGGTAAAGGAGGAGACCGCGGATGCAGACTAATGTCTATCTCTATATCGCCGTCATGGCGGCGGTGACCATCGCCGTCCGGGTGCTGCCCCTGACGCTGATCCGGGGACAGATCCGTAACAGGATCCTGCGCTCGTTCCTCTACTATGTGCCCTATGTGACCCTGGCGGTGATGACCTTTCCGGCTATCATGGAAGCGACACAGGCCCCGCTGGCGGGCCTTCTGGCCCTGGCTGCAGGCGTGCTGCTGGCCTGGTTCGGCGCCAGCCTGTTCCAGGTTTCCGTCCTCTGCTGCGTGGTGGTGTTCGCGGCGGAACTCATTCTGGTCCATTGAACAAGTGCCCGTCTTTTTTCTAAAAGATGGGTACTTTTTTTGCGGAAGAAATGACAAAACGATGTTATGCGGCGGAAAAAACTGATATTCCGCCCTTTCCCGGCTTTACTTCCCCTTTTGTGATGTGCTATAATATCATCCGAAGTCATAGCATAGTGAAAAGGGGGAGTCCCGGTGGAAGAACTGGAAGAACTGAAAGAGCGGCTGGAGACTCAGCGCCCTGTGGACTGGGATCTGCTGCCCGACCTGAACCTTTATATGGATCAGGTGGTGGGTTATGTATCCCGGCAGCTCATCCAGTATGGCCAGGGGGAGCCCCTTACCTCCGCCATGGTGAATAACTATATCAAGGACGGTCTCCTGCCCAGGGCGGACGGTAAGCGATATTCCCGTACCCACCTGGCCTATCTCACCGCCATATGCACGATGAAACAGGTGCTTCCGGTCCGGGATGCCGGGCTTCTGGCCCGGGCGGAGGAAGGAGAAGCCCGGATCATGTATGACCGGTTCCAGCGGGCTCTGGACCTGGCCCTGAAGGACACGGCCGGCCGGCTGGACACCGACTGCCCCCGGGAGGAACTGGCCGACCTGGCCCTGTCCCTTGCCCTGCGGAGCTACGCAGACAAGCTGGCCTGCGAGCGGGTCATCGATCTGATCCGCCAGGACATGCCGGAAGAAAGCAAAAAAACCAGAAAAAGCCGAAAGGAAAATAAGCATGAGTGAATATGTGATTGTCACCGATTCCGCTCTGGATATGAACCAGGAGATGGTGGATCGGCTGGGAGCGGACGTGCTGCCCATTACCTTCAACATCCGCGGAACTTCGCTGAAAAATTACCCCGACCACCGGGAAATGCCGCTGAAAGAGTTCTATCAGCTCCTGCGGGAGGGAGAGGTGGCCACCACCTCCGCCGTCAATGTCCACGAATATCTGGAAAAGCTGACCCCCATCCTGGCCGGCGGGAAGGACATCCTGCTGATGGTCTTTGACGCGGTGCTGTCCATGACCACCTTCCAGTCGGCCAATCTGGCGGCGGAGGAGCTGCGGGAGAAGTTCCCGGAGCGGAAGATCATTGTGGAGGACACCCGCTGCGTCTCCGGCGGGCTCTACCTGCTGCTCTGGCATGCCTGCCGGATGCAGAAGGAGGGCAAGAGCATGGAGGAGGTCCGGGATTGGTGCGAGGCCAACAAATACCACGTCTGCCACTGGTTTACCGTGGATGACCTCCATTACCTGAAGCGGGGCGGCCGCCTCTCCGCGGCCTCTGCCGTGGTGGGGACCATGCTCCAGATCAAGCCTGTCCTCCACGTGGATCACGAGGGAGCTCTGGTCAACGTGGGAAAGGCCCGCGGGCGGAACGCCTCCCTCACCGCTCTGGTGGACCGCATGGAAAAGACCGCCATCAACCCGGCCGGACAGACGGTTTTTATCTGCCACGGCGACTGCCTGGCGGATGCGGAGAAGGTGGCCGAGGACGTGAAGAAGCGGATGAATCCCAAGGAGATCTACATCGGGGACTTCGGACCGGTTATCGGCGCGCACACCGGCCCGGGCATTGTGGCGCTTTTCTTCCTGGGGACAGAACGGTAAACCGCGCCGCAGGCGGAAAATACAAACAGATTGGAGAGGGGGCGGGCACAGGCCCGCCCCCTTTTTCAAAAGAACAGGAGGCCGCTATGGACAACTGGCTGGAGGTGACGGTGGAAACCACCGACGCCCAAATGGATGATCTGGCCGCCCGGCTCACAATGAACGGCGCGGAGGGCCTGGTCCTGGAGGACGAGGCGGATTTCAAACGGTTTCTGGAGGAGAACCGGCAATATTGGGACTATGTGGACGACGCCCTTCTGGAGCGGATGAAAGGCGTGGCCCGCGTCAAGTTCTACGTCACCGATGACGACGCCGGCCGGGCGCGGATGGCGGCCGCCCTGGCCGGCATTGACGCCCCGGTGTCCACCGTTCCGCTGAAGGAAGAGGACTGGGCCTACGGCTGGCAGAAATACTATCAGCCCATGGAAGTGGGGGAGAAGCTCTACATCGTCCCCGAATGGGAACGGGAAAAGCCGGTACCCCAGGGCCGCACCGCCGTGTGTCTGAACCCGGGACTCACCTTCGGAACCGGCTCTCACGCCTCCACCCAGCTCTGCCTGGGACTGCTGGAGGAGCGGGTCTCCCCCGGGGAAAGGGTGCTGGATCTGGGCTGCGGCAGCGGCATTTTGTCCATCGCCGCCCTGCTGCTGGGGGCGAGGGAGGCTGTTGGGGTGGATATCGACCCCAAGGCGGTGGACGTGGCTTATGAGAACGCCGCCCTCAACGGCATCGGCCGGGACCGCTATACCGTCCGGGCGGGAGATATCCTCTCCGACGCCGCCCTGGTGAAAGAGATCGCCGGAAAGGGCCCCTATCAGACGGTGCTGGCCAACATTGTGGCCGATGTCATCATTCCCCTTTCCGCCCAGGCCCATCGGTTCCTGGCCCCGGGCGGGGTTTTCCTGTGCTCCGGCATCATCGATACCCGGGCGGATGAGGTGGCCGGCGCGCTGGAGCGGAACGGCCTGCGCATTCTGGCCCGGCGGGAGCGGGACGGCTGGTGCGCCCTGGCCGCCTGCCTGAGGTAGGGCGATGAGAAGAGCCGTTGTCCGAAACATTGAACTGCCTCCCGGCCGCCGGGTGCTGGTGATCAGCGATATCCACGGCAATCTGCCTTTTCTGAAGGGCCTGCTGGCCAAGACGGGCTTCTCCCGGGAGGATATCCTCATCGTGCTGGGAGACATTCTGGAAAAGTCCGAGGGCGGTCTGGAGACCCTCCGGTATCTCATGGAACTCAGTCAGACCCACACGGTGTATACGATCTCGGGGAACTGTGACGACATCACCCCCTCCTTTGTGGATGGGAGGGAGGACATTCCGCCGGAATTTTATCCCAGATATTTCAAAATCTTCGGGGAGAAGTGCGCGGTGGTGAAGCTGGCCCGGCTGGCGGGAGCGCCGGTGGCGGCGCCGTCCGATTACCCGGCGGCCCGGGCGGCCATCCGGGCCGCTTTTGCCCCGGAGCTGCGGTTCCTGCGGTCCATGCCCAACATCTGCCTGACCCCGGACTATCTCTTTGTCCACGGAGGCGTCCCCCGGGAGGACCGGCTGGAGGAGCTGTCCGCACACCGGTGCATGAAAAACGACGACTTTCTGGGCCAGGGCTATTCCTTCCGGAGATGGGTCATCGTGGGCCACTGGCCCGTGACCCTCTACCGCCCGGATATTCCCAGCGCCAAGCCCCTGCTGGACTATGACCGCCACATCGCCAGTATTGACGGAGGCTGTACCCTGAAGCTGGACGGCCAGCTCAATGCCCTCATTCTGCCGGAACGGCCGGGCGGGAAATTCACCTATATGGCTTACGATGGCTTCCCGGAAATGACCGCTCTGGATGGACAGGCGCCCTCTGCCGATTCGGTGAATATCCGATGGGGCCGGAGCGCCCTGGCGGTGCTGGAGACGGGGCCGGAGTTCTGCCGCTGCCGGCATCTGGAGAGCGGCCGGGTGCTGGATATCCTCACCGACTATCTGCGTTATGATGAGAAAGGGGTCCACTGCGAGGACTCCACCGATTACCGCCTGCCGGTATCCCCCGGGGACCGGCTGAGCGTGGTGCGCCGCACCAGCCGTGGAATCCTGGCAAAGAAGGACGGCGCCACGGGCTGGTACTTCGGCCGGCTGGCGGAGTGACGGATGGATGATTGTGAAAAACGGGAGGGGCTTTTTGTGCCCCTCCCGTTTTGCGCCGGGGGCGGCCGGGGAAACTGTCACCGAAATGTCATCGAAATGTCAGCCCTTGACTCTGGACACCGGAGACGTTCCGTGATACCATAGGGAAGCTGAGCGAAAGGGGACGGTTTTATGGCAAAACAGACGCTGCTGCTCTATGATCCGGAGGGAGTCCCCTGGGCGGGAAAGCTGCGGCAGGTGTGCACCATACAGGGATTTCGGTTCCGGGCGGTGGACCGGAGTGATCTGGACCGGACCGTGGGGGCGCTGGCCGAGGGGCTGAAGCGCGCCGGGGAGCCGGAAAAATGTGCCGATGTCCCGGAGACGGTGATCGTCTTCTGCGGGGTGGGAAGCGCCCAGCTGGACCGGCTGCTTCAGGCTCTGCGGAAGATGGGCGTGCCCCGGAACTGCCTGAAGGCGGTGCTGACCGCCCAGAACGCGAAATGGCCCTTCCATGTCCTCTATGAGGAACTGGTAAAGGAGCGCACCGCCCTCTCCTGACGGGGCGGGGATCATGAGTCTGAGAGGAAAGGAGGCCTGCGGCGATGGATTATGACCGGCTCCTCTCCCTGTCCGCGAACCTGGGCTACGGCCTTCTGGAGAGCGGAGCGGAGATCTACCGGGTGGAAGAGTCTATTCAACGGCTTCTCCAGGCCTACGGCATCACCCAGGTCGACCCCTTTGTGATCCCGAACTGTATTATTGTCAGCATGGTGACGCCTGAGGGAGTCACCATGACCCAGGTCCGGCGGATGCCCTCCCACGGCACTGACATCGACCTGCTGGAGCGCTACAATGATCTGTGCCGGAAACTGTGCCGGGAGGTCCCGCCCCTGGAGGTGGCTGAGGCCGGGCTCCGGCAGATCGATGAAAACCGGCGGCAGTATCCCGCCTGGGAGCTGATGGTGGCGTACATGGTGGCTGGTGCCGCTTTTACGCTCTTTTTTAAAGGGAGTGTCCGGGACGCGCTGTGCGGCGCGCTGTGCGGACTGGCTGTCGGTCTGGCGGTCACCGCCATGACCCGCCTGAGGGCCAACCTCTTTTTCAAGAGTATGGTGGGGGCCTTTTTGTCCGCTCTGCTGGCTCTGGGCCTCACGCAGGTGGGGCTGGGACAGAGCAGCGACAAGATCATCATTGGGGCGCTGATGGCCCTGGTTCCCGGGCTTATTTTCACCAACGCCATCCGGGATGTCATGGCCGGGGATATGATGGCGGGCATCAGCAAGATCGCGGATGCCTTGCTGATCGGGGTCTCGGTGGCCCTGGGCACCGCTGTGGCCCTGGGCCTCACCCGGCTGCTGTGGGGAGGGGGCTGAACATGGAATTCATTCAGAGCTATCTGCTCCCCTTCCTCTACGCCTTCGTGGCCAGCGCAGGCTTTGCCGTGATGTTCAACATCCACGGCGCTGGAATTCTCATCTGTTCTTTCGGCGGCGGGCTGGGGTGGCTGGTCTATCTGCTGAGCGCCCCCATCCTGCAAAGTGAGATCAGCCAGTCCTTTGTGGCCGCCATTACCATCTCTGCCTACGCGGAGATCATGGCCCGGATCCGGAAATGTCCCGTCACCGGTTATCTGCTGGTGGCCTCTTTTCCCCTGGTCCCCGGAGGCGGCATTTACTACACCATGGAGCATGCCATCAACGGGGAGACCGAGCAGTTTCTGGCGTCCTTTCTCCACACGCTGGGTGTGGCCGGAGCGCTGGCGGTAGGCGTGCTGCTGGTGTCCTCTCTGGTGCGGATGTGGGGCACTTATCACCACCGGCGGCAGACGTCGGGCAGGGGGCTGCGGAGACATGGCTGAACAGAAATACCGCTGGCTCCTCTTTGACGCGGACAACACGCTCTTCAATTTTGACGCCGCTGAGGAGTTCGCCGTCACACAGACCCTCCTGGCTTACGGCCTGCCCGCCGACGCGGAGACCAAAGGCCGCTACCGGGCGATCAACGTGGTCCTTTGGGCCGCCTTCGACCGGGGGGAGATCTCCCAGGAGGAGCTTGTCGTGGAGCGGTTCGCCCGGTTCCTGAAGGAAATGGAGCGGGCCGGGGATCCGGCGGAGTGGAATGATTTTTATCTGCATCGCCTGGCGGAGGGCAGCGCCCTGCTGCCCGGGGCGGAGGAACTGTGCCGGAAGCTGGCCTCCCGGTACGTCCTGGCGCTTGCCACCAACGGGGTGCCCTTTGTCCAGCATGCCCGGCTGGCCGCCGCTCCCATTGGAGCGCTGTTTGACGGACGGGTGTATATTTCCGGGGAGCTGGGCTGCCGGAAGCCCGAGCGGGCCTTTTTTGACCGGGCGCTGGAGGATCTGGGGGCCGCCGGAGCGCGGGAGGGCGCGCTGGTCATCGGGGACAGCCTGTCCAGCGATATCCAGGGGGCCCGGAACGCCGGACTGGACAGCGTCTGGTTCAACCGGAAGGGCGCCCGGAGGGCGGAAAACATCCGGCCGACCTATGAGGCGGTCTCCTTTGATGAGATAGCCCGCCTGCTGGGCGTCTGAGCCCGGCCATGAATGAGTTTAAGGAGTGATCTCTTTGTCCCAGGATACCCATTTCGAGACCCGGGGGGCCCCGAGAAAGAACCACCGGCCAGGCCCGCCGGGTTGGCTGATGGCCGCTCTGGTCATCTGTGTGGCGCTGGTGGCTGTTTACGCGCTGACGCACCAGGGGGAGGACCGGTCTCTGGCTGCCGAACCGACCCCGCCGGAGACAGCTGTTTCCACGCCGGAGGTTTCGCCCGCGCCAACGCCGTCCCCTACGCCGGAACCAACGCCGTCCCCCACGCCGGAGCCTGCCCCGGCGGTTGACTACAGCCAGCCGGTGGCCGAAGGGGAACCGGTGGAGATGGACTGGTTCGCCGACGCGGTGTTCATTGGGGACTCCCGGGTGGACGGTTTCAAGCTGTACAGCGGAGTCACCGGGATGGACTATCTGGATTACACCGGCCTCACCGTCTACGATGTAGTGGAGAATAAGAAGGTCATCCGGTCGGGGAATGGCAAGATATCCATTCTGGAGGCGCTGGTCCAGAAGGAATATGGAAAGGTGTACATCGCTCTGGGGATCAACGAACTGGGCTATTTTAACGCCGACGGCTTCGCCGACACCTTTGGACAGCTGGTGGACGCGGTGCGAGAATGCCAGCCCGGCGCGGCGATTTACATCCAGAGCATTATTCCGGTCAATACCGGAAAGTGCAAGGCCAACGATCAGCCCGATTACGTTACCAACGAAGGTATTGCCGGGTATAATGCGGCCTTGGCACAGGTGGCGGAAGAAAAAGAGGTTTTCCTGCTGGGAGTGCCGGGTGCGCTGCTGGACGAGAACGGGGAGACGGACCGGGAGTACTCCGCTGACGGGGTCCACTTCAAGAAAGAGGGCTATGTGATCTGGCGGGATTATCTCATGTGCCATACGGAGACCTGAGGCCGTCTGCCCCGGGAAAGAAATGATAAAGAGGGATCATCCATGAAAAAGCTGTTTTCCACAATTTTATCCACCGTTCTGCTCCTCTCTCTGGCCGCCTGCGGCGGCGGGAAAGAGGCCAAGGCGTTCTCTCCGGACGACGCACAGAGCCTGCTGAATTCCGGGGCCTTCTCCGAGACGCTCACCGAAATCGACCAGACCACCGCATGCCGCCTCTACGGCATTGACGAGACCACTGTCACCGGCTGCGCCGTCTACGGCTCCACCGGCGCCACCGCCGAGGAATTAGCCATCTTCACCTTTGAGAACGAGGAGGACACCTCTGCCGCCGCCGCCGCCCTGGGCTACCGGGTGGAGGACCGGAAGGACGAGCTGGCCAACTATCTCCCCGATGAGATCAGCAAGCTGGACGAGGCGGTGGTGGAGACCCGGGGCAATTCCGCCCTGCTGGTCATCGCCGCCGATTACAGCCCGGTGGATACCTATCTGAAAGGCTGAGGAAAAACAGGAAAATGCCCCGGGGCCGCATGAAACGTTCAAAAATCACGCCGGCGGCGTAAAGATCTCCGGCGGGACAGAGGACGGCGTTCAAACAACTGGGACAAAGGTCCATACCGGTCCACAGTCCGGCACGGTGGCTTCCGCCGCACTTACACGACGGACAAATCCCCTGCGCGGAATCATTCCGCGCGGGGGATTTTTTGCGCGTTGCTCTTTCGCTGTGGTTTCCGCCTTTATTTTTCAGCTGATCAAATGAAACCAGACCCTTCCATTCCGCTGCAAAAAAATTCTTTCAATAATACGTGTAAATCCATGGAGCGTATGCCGGACCGTTCCGGAATACCCATTCTGATTCAAATTGTCTCAAACCGGGCACCGCCCATGGTTAAAATATCTAAACTTTCTGGTCTTTTTTGTGCAAGTTATATGAAGAACAAAAATATTCCCCCCGCACTATTGCAATCAAATACACAAAATGCTACAATTAGTTTACCAAGAAACAAATTGGCCTATTTTAAACGTCGAAAGGATTGGTGTGGTATGGCGGAAATGAAGGCCCTGTTTTCCCCCGGGAAAATCGGTTCCCTGTATCTGCGCAACCGGATCGTGATGGCCCCTCTGGGCTCCCGGCTCACCAGTGAAAACGGTGCTGTGACTGACGATATGATCGAGTTCTACTCCCAGCGCGCCAGAGGCGGTGCCGGACTGATCATCATCGAGGCGATGGGAATTGACTATCCTCTGGCCGTGGGCAAGCCGAACCATGTGCGTTTTCACGATGATTGCTACATTCCCGGCCACGCCAAGCTGGCTGAACGCATCCATGAGTGCGGATCCAAGGCCTTCGCGCTGCTCTGGCATACCGGTATCAACCGGGGCATGTTTGCCGACCAGACTCCAGTGGGTCCCTCCGCTATCCTTAATCCCAACACCGGGCTGACGCCCCGGGAGCTGACCGTGGACGAGATCCACGCCCTTGTGGAGAAATTCGGTCAAGCCGCCCACCGGGCCATGCTGTGCGGATATGACGGCGTCAGTGTTCACGCGGCCCACGGATATCTGGTTTCCTCTTTTGTTTCCCGTGCGACAAATCACCGCACGGATGAGTACGGCGGCAGCTTTGAGAACCGGATCCGTTTCGCCCTGGAGATCGTCCGGTCCATCCGCGCCAACACCCGCAAAGACTACCCCGTGGTTTTCCGCATCAACGGAGATGACTTTATTGACGGCGGCATCACCCCCGAGGAGGCCGCGCAGTTCGCCATGGCGCTGGAGAAGGCCGGCGTGGACGCCATTGATGTGTCCGCCGGCGTGTACGGGAGCATTGACACCATGATTGAGCCCATCCAGTATCCCGAAGGCTGGAAGCTCTATCTGGCGGAGAACATCCGCAAACACGTGAACGTCCCTGTGTTCGGCGTGGGCGTCATCCATGATCCCGAGATGGCCGACCGGGCCATTGCCGAGGGGAAGATCGACTTCGCCGCTCTGGGCCGGGAGCTTCTGTGCGAGCCTCAGTGGGGCAACAAGGCTTTGGCCGGAGACAGGCACTTTCCCAAATGCATTGGCTGCAACGCCTGCTTCGAACGCATCGGCTTCAACCTTCCCCTGCGCTGTGCCATCAACCCGCTGGCCGGCCGTGAGCTCCACGCGCCCAAGCCCGCCGAACAGGTGAAGCACATCGCCGTGGTAGGCGCCGGCCCCGCCGGCGTGACGGCGGCGGTGACCGCCAGCCGCCGGGGACATCAGGTGGAGCTGTTTGAATCCACTGCCGCTGTCGGCGGCCAGCTCCGACTGGCCGGGACCCCTCCCCGTAAGGACAAGATTCTGGAGTACATCAAGTATTTGGAGGAGGAGCTGGCCTCCAGCACAGTCCGGCTCCACCTGTCCCACACCTTCACCCCTGAGGATGCGGCCGGCTTTGACGAGGTCATCATCGCCGCCGGCGCCTCCTGCCGGGATATGGAGGTCCCCGGCGCCGAACATTGCCGGGAGACTGCGTGGCAGGCCCTGGAGACCCCCGCGGAGCACTATGCGGGCCGGAACGTCGTCGTGGTAGGCGCCGGCAGCGTGGGCTGTGAGACGGCGCTTTACCTGAAGGAGGGCGGCGCGGCCAGCGTCTCCATTGTGGAACTCCGGCCGAAGATCGCCATGGACATGGACAACATCAGCCGGATGAAGCTCATGCACGAGCTGGAGGAGGCCCAGGTGGGCCTGTACCCCTCCGCCTCGCTGGAGCGTGTGGCGGAAGGCACAGGCTATTTGAAGAGTGCCGCCGGTGAGACCTCCGCCGAGATCCCCTGTGATCTGGTGGTCATCGCGGTGGGCTCCAACAGCCACAGAGAGCTGGCTGAAGCCCTGTACCAGCGCGGCGTCCGCGCCTACAGCGTGGGCGACGCGGCAAACATCGGTAAAATCGGCGAGGCGGTGCGCGGCGGCTTTGACGCGGCGGCCACACTGTAACACCGATTTTATAAACACACTATAAAAGGAGAATGGACATGAAAAAGTTAGCTTCTCTGCTCCTGGCTTCTTCGCTGATTCTGGGCCTCGCGGCCTGCGGCAACAGCGCGGCCAACAACCCCGGCGGCGAATCTCAGGCCCCCGCTTCCAGCGAGGCCGCTGGCGGCCAGGACTCCTCTGAGCCCATCCGCATCGCTCTGACCGCCCCCCTGACCGGCAACCTGTCCCAGTATGGCGAGAGCTTCCAGAACACCGTGGAGCTGGCCTGCAAGCAGTGGAATGAGAAGGGCGGCGTCCTTGGCCGCACCGTGGAGCTCTCCATTGAAGACACCGCCGGTGACTCCGCTCAGGCCGCTACCGTGGCCCAGAAGGTTGTCAGCGATGACACCATCTTTGCCCAGGTGGGCGACTTCAACACCGCCTGCTGCCTGGCCGCTCAGCCCATTTATGACGGCGCCGGCATGATCCAGATCTCCCCCACCTGCTCTGCCATCAACTTCGCCGTGGGCTCCAAGTGGTCCTTCGAGTGCCTGGGCACCCAGGACGTGCAGGGCGAGTTCATGGCACAGTGGGCTTATGACAGCGGCGCCCGCAAGGTGGCCATCCTCTATCTGAACAGCGACTGGGGCATCAGCGTGGACCAGGGCTTCGCCAAGGCGTTTGAAGCGCTGGGCGGCGAGATCGTCATTGAGGAGCCCTACAACGACGGCGAGACTGACTTCAGCGCCGCTCTGACCAAGATGCGCGAGACCAGCCCCGACGCGCTGTACATCGCCTGCTACTACAATGATGGCGCTGCCATCAACATCCAGCGTGAGACCCTGGGCTGGGACATCCCCGTCTATCATCCCGGCACCGTGTACTCCACCGACTTCCTGAGCATCGGCGGCACCGCTGTTGAGGGCGTGTATACCAACGTCGGCTTCTATCCCGATGATCCCACCCCCGCCGCCGCTGCCTTCATCGAGGAGTATAACGCGCTCTACGGCACTGATCCTGACTACTACGGCGCCTGCGCTTACGACGCGTTCAACGTGCTCATGGAGGCCATTGAGCGGGCCGGCGAGCTGGACAGCGAAAAGGTGCGTGACGAGCTGGCCGCCACCTCCGGCTACGAGGGCGTGTCCGGCAGCATTACCTTCGACGCCAACGGCGACGCCAAGAAGAGCTACATCAAGCTCACCGTGAAAGACGGCGCCTACGCTGTCGTTCGGTAACCGGGATATCCGTTGGAAAACAGATGCGGTCGTCCCGACCGCATCTGTTTTCCTCTTGACGTATTTGATCCACAGGTCTCCACTCTTCAAAGGAAGCAGGTGTCTTGGCTTATGACTATGATCGTTCAGCAGCTGGTGAACGGCATCACCCAGGGCGGGCTGTACGCCCTTCTGGCCATTTCCTACGCCCTGGTGTACGGCGTAATGGGCATGGTGAACTTCTCCACCGGCTCCATTTACATGCTGGGTGCCGTCGGCGGCTGGCTGATCTGCCACTTTTTTATCGAGAGCTTTTTCCTCTCCGTGGCAGTTGGCTTCTGTGTTGGCTTCGCAGTGGCTTTCATTCTGGAAAAGCTGGCCTTCCGCTCCATCCGCGGTGCCAGCCGCATCTCCTCTCTGATCTGCACCATCGGCTTCTCCCAACTCATCAATGAGCTGGTGGCTCTGACCTTCGGCAAGGCCACCAAGGGAATGCCGTCCTTCTTTTCCCGGGAGCTGTTCAGCATCGCCGGAGTACATATCAATCTGCTCCAGGTGGTACTGGTGCTCACGGTGGTCGTCATCCTGATCGCCCTCCAGAT
Organism: Clostridiales bacterium; assembly: GCA_029098065.1. Classification (GTDB taxonomy): domain Bacteria; phylum Bacillota; class Clostridia; order Oscillospirales; family Oscillospiraceae; genus Vermiculatibacterium. The sequence goes on from JAQXNP010000089.1 coordinate 14,331, forward strand.
CCTGGTCTACAAGACCCGCATGGGGCTGGCCATCCGTACGGTGTCCATGGACAACAAAGCCGCCGGCCTGATGGGAATCAACGTGGATCAAACCATCTCTGTTGCCTTTTCCCTGGCGGGCGCCTGCGCCGCGATCGCAGGTCTCGCTGGCTGCGTCTACTATCGCTCTGTCTCCGCCTACATGGGCTGGACCCCTGGCATCAAGGCCTTTTCCGCCGCCGTGTTCGGCGGTCTGAGCTCCATGCCCGGCGCGATCCTGGGCGGCTACCTGATGGGGATTATTGAGAACTTCGGCGTTCAGATTTTCTCCACCGGTTACCGGGACGTGATCAGCTTCTTCGTGATGATCGTATTCCTGCTTGTGCGGCCCCAGGGCCTGATGGGCAAGAAGAAGATCACCAAAGTTTGATGGGGGGTAGACGGTATGACAAAAAAGAAACTCAGCCCCGCCGCACTGGTCCTCCTGCTGGCAGTCCTGGTCGTTCTGGCCGCTTTCCCCTTTATTTTTAACAGCTACCTGCTTCAGGTCGCCGTGTACTGCGGCATCTACATCATGCTGGCCGTCAGCCTGAACCTTCTCATCGGCTACACCGGCATCTTCTCCATGGGCCATGTGGGCTTTTACTGCGTGGGAGCATACACCTCTGCCCTCCTGGCCACCAAGATGGGCATGCCCTTTATTGTGTGCTTCCTGGCCGGCGGTCTGGTGGCAGCCTTCTTTGGCGCACTGGTGGGCTTTGCGACCCTGCGGCTCAATGATATTTTCATCGCCTTCGCCACCATGGGCCTCGGCGAGATCATCCGCATCGTCATCCAGAACGCCACTTTCACCAACGGCGCCCTGGGCGTCACCGGCATCCCCATGCCGGAGTGGTTCGGCCGGCCCATGAACCGGGTGGAGTTCTATTATATGGTGCTCATTATTGTAGTCCTGCTGGTCTTTTTCACCTACCGGCTGGTCCACTCCAACACCGGCCGGACCTGGATGACCATCCGGGATGACGCCAATGCCGCCGCCAGTCTGGGCATCAACGTCTTCCGCTACAAGATGCAGGCCATGGTGATCTCCTGCTTCGTAGCCGGCCTGGCTGGCAGCCTGTACGCCACCTTCGTGCAGTACATCAACGCCTCCAACTTTACCATCAGCGTCTCGACCAATATCATCGCCATGGTGGCCATCGGAGGAATGGGCACGGTGTCCGGACCCATTCTGGGTGCCGTTATCCTTCAGATCCTGCCTGAGGCCATCCGCTTCCTGTCCAATTACCGCCAGCTCATGTTCGGCGCGGCGCTGGTTATCTCCATCATGTTCGCGCCCAAGGGTCTGGTGGGCCTGAACTGGAAGCGCATCAAGCCCATCGCCAAGCTGTGCGCGCTCTTTGAATCCAAGAGCGGAAAGGAGGAGTGAGCCATGCTGCGTGCGGAAAACATCTATGTGAGATTCGGTGGTCTGACGGCCGTAGATAACGTGTCGCTGGAGATCGCCGACGGCGAGATCCACGCCATCATCGGCCCCAACGGCGCCGGAAAGTCTACCTTCTTCAACGCCGTCTCCGGCATCAACAAACCCTCTGAGGGAAAGATCTTCTTCCAGGGTGAGGATATCACTGGTCTGAGTCAGCATCAGGTTGCGGAAAAAGGGATCGGCCGGACCTTTCAGAATATCAAGCTCTTTTCGTCCATGACGGTGCTGGAAAATGTGCTGTGCGGCAGCCATATGAATGTGAAGAGCACCCTCTTCCAGGATATGCTGGGCACACGTTTCCAGCAGCAAGAGGAAAAAGAGCTGCGGGAACAGTGTATCGAGCTGCTCAAGCGTGTGGAGCTCTATGACAAGCGGAATCTGCTCTCCAAGAACCTGCCCTACGGCGAGCAGCGGAAGCTGGAGATCGTGCGGGCCATGGCCACCGGTCCCAAGCTGCTGATGCTGGACGAGCCCGCCGCCGGCATGAACCCCTCGGAGACCGAGGAACTCAAGCAGTTCATCAAGAAGATCAACACGGAGGGCCTGACCATCCTGCTGATCGAGCACGATGTGAAGATGGTCATGTCCCTGGCCGACACCATCACCGTACTGGATCACGGCGCCAAGATCGCCGAGGGCTCCGCCGACCAGGTGAGAAGCGATCCCAAGGTGATCGAAGCCTACCTGGGCAAGTCGTATCGGAGGTAGCTATGGGGAAAGAAATCATTCGTTTTGAAGATGTTACGGTGACCTACGGGGCCATTCAGGCCCTTCAGGGGGTGTCCCTGTCGGTGGAAGAGGGGAGCATCGTGGCCCTGATCGGCGCCAACGGCGCGGGCAAGACCACTCTGCTCAACGCGCTCACCGGCGTGGTCCCTGTCAAGAGCGGCCACATCTATCTGCGGGATGAGGAGGTCACGAACCTGAAGTCCCACATCATCGCGCAGAAAAAGGTCGCCCACGTGCCGGAAGGACGCCGGATCTTTGCTGAGCTGACCATCGAGGAGAATCTGCGCATCGGGGCCTACACCCTCTACAAGGACAAGGGCAAGATTGAGGAGCTGCTGGAGATGAACTACCAGCTCTTCCCCATTCTGGCCGAGCGCCGCAAGCAGCTGGGCGGCACGCTCTCCGGCGGCGAGCAGCAGATGCTGGCCATCGCCCGGGGGCTGATGAGTGAACCGGATGTGATTCTCCTGGACGAGCCCAGCCTGGGCATCGCTCCCATCGTGGTGGAGAAGATCTTCGAGTTCATCGTCCACATCAACAAGATGGGCAAGACCATCTTCCTGGTGGAGCAGAACGCCAATCTGGCGTTGGAGACCGCCTCCTACGTCTACGTGCTGGAGACCGGCCGGGTAGTCAACGAGAACAAGAGTGAGATTCTTCTCCAGGATGACACGATCCAGAAGGTCTATCTTGGACTTTGAGAAAGGTGTGTAGTTTGAAATGAAATATACGGCCAGAGATCACGCGTTTGTCTACGGTGTCATCGCTCAGGAGCTCATGGCCCGGCCGGACTGCGACGCAGCCGCCGTTTTGGAGGAGTGCATCAAGGTCTACGGGCTCCAGAGGGGCAGCCGGATGGGCCAGACCGCCGATGCCTTTGGAGATCCCCGCACGATGCAGACCTACATGGCCTACGGTGAATGGGCCCCCGCTCCCGGCGAGATGGAGATCGAGATTCCTGAGGAATCTCCCTCCGCTGTCTGGAACGTGAAGAAGTGCCCCTGGAGCCAGGAGTGGGCCGAGCAGGGCATGCTGGACGTGGGAAAGTTTTACTGCAAATTCGTGGACCGGGAGCTGGTCCACGGCTTTAACCCTGAGCTGGAGCTGGGCACCGGAACCACCCAGACCAACGGCGACGCCTTCTGCTATTTCAAATGGACCGGGGCGGACATGACTCCGGAACACAAGCAGGAGAACGCGGCCATTGCCCAAAAGGTGGGCACGGTCCGTCTGAAGAGCTGGGGCTACCACATGGGCCATATCTACAAGACCATGGGGGAAGTCATAGAGAAACGTCTGGGAAAAGAGGCCCGGGACACGGTTTACGCCAGAGCGGACCAGCGTATAGAGGACCGCTACGGCAAAGAGCTGGTGGAGCTGATGCACGCCGCCCTGATCCTGGATTACTGGGTGACGCCCTCCCGGAAGCCCGTGGAGCGGCTGGCCGAGCTGTTCCAGGACTGAGATGGGGGTGACAGCGATGCAGGAAGCAATGAAGGGCTGGTTTGACAGCCACGAGCAGCAGCTGATCCAGATCAGCCGGACGATCTGGGAGCACCCCGAGCCCTCCGAGGGGGAACAGTTCGCCTGTAAGACGTTAATGGAGTTCCTGACGGAGGCCGGCTTCACCGTCACCCCGCCCCCTCTGGCTGGACTGGACACTGCTTTTGAGGCCAAATGGGGCTCCGGCGCCCCCCATATCGGCTTTCTGGCCGAATATGACGCCCTTCCCGGCCTGGCCCAGGAGACTGTCCCCCAGCCCAGCCCCATCCCGGAGCAGGCCTGCGGCCACGGCTGCGGGCACAATCTGCTGGGCACGGGCGCTGTGGGCGCCGCCGTGGCGCTGAAGGCGGCCATGGAAGCCGAGAACCTTCCCGGCACGGTCTACCTCTACGGCTGCCCCTCCGAGGAGGTCATGCTGGGTAAGATCGCCATGACGAAAGCCCATGTCTTTGACCATCTGGACGCGGCGATCTCCTGGCACCCCGGCGACAAGAGCCGGGCCAGCGAAGAGTCCTATCAGGCCATGCTCTCCATGGAATACCATTTCACCGGCAAGGCCAGCCACGCCTCCATGGCCCCCCAGGAGGGACTCAGCGCGCTGGACGCGGTGGAGCTGATGGACGTGGGTGTCAATTACCTGCGGGAGCACGTTCCCCCCGGAGGACAAATCCACTACGTCATCCTCAACGGCGGAGACAAGCCCAACATTGTGCCGGAAAAGGCGGCAGTGTGGCAGTTCGCCCGGGCCGACACCACGGCGGACCTGCGCCGCATTGCCAAGCGCATGGACGACATCGCCGCCGGCGCTGCTCTGATGACGGGCACCACCTTCACCAAAAAGGTTCTCACCGGCTGCAATGAGACACGGATTGTCCCTGCTCTGGTCCAGGTCATGAACGATGTGATGACCAGCGAGGTTCCCCCCATTGCCTGGACGGAAGAGGAGGAAGATTTCTCCCGCCGGCTGCTCAGCAGTCTGGGGATGGACGCGCCGGAGCATCCCCTTCACAGCGGCGCCGTGCCCCCCACCGGGAAAACCATCGACATTCAGGGCTCCTCCGATCTCAGTGATGTGAGTTATGTGGTTCCCACCTGTATGCTGTTCAGCGCCTGCTATCCCATCGGGACTCCCAACCACACCTGGGCCGTCACCGCCTGTGCGGGGCGGAGCATCGGCTGGAAGGGCATGCTGTACGCCGCACAGGTGATGGCGGCCACCGGCCTCCGGCTGGTCCGGGATCCGGAGCTGCTTCAGGCGGTGCATACCTCTCACACTGAGGCGCTGAACGGCGCGCGGTATACGCCGGTGAACGAATAGCAAGGAGCATGTAACATGGACACTGAAAAGATCATACAGCTTTTGAAAAAAGAGATGGTGGTCGCCATGGGCTGTACGGAGCCGGCGGCCGCCGCCCTGGCGGGAAGCAAAGCCGCCGAGCTGCTGGGCTGTGCCCCGGAACGGGTGACCGCTTATGCCAGCAGAGATATGATGAAAAACGCCATGTCCGTGGGAATCCCCAACTGTGAGGAACGCGGCCTTCTCACCGCCGTATGCCTGGGAATTTACAGCCAGGCTGAGAAGAAAGACCTGAGCATCCTCTCTTCGGTGAGCGAAGAACAGCGGCAGAAGGCTGCGGCGCTGGTCGCGGTTTCCCACCTGGAGTTGGCGGAGAAGGTCCCCCCGGTCTATGTCCGGGTAGTGGCCGAGGGAGGCGGGCACACCGCGTCCTGTACGGTCAGCCGGGAGCATGACCGCTTCACCGAGCTGGTCCGGGACGGCGAGGTCATTTTCAAGGAAGATCCCGACAAAGCGGAGAACTGCGAGGAAGACACCGATGCGGCCGCCTCCATGAGCCTCCAGGACGTGCTGGATTTCGCCGCCACCGTGGACAAGAAGCAGGTGGCCTTTGTGCTGGAGAGCGCCAGAACCAACCGGGAACTGGCCCGCTACTCTGTGGAGCATGACTACGGACTGAAGGTGGCCCGCACCGTGCTGTCCGACGTGCCCGAAACACCTACCACACTGGGCGAGGCCATGACCCACGCGGCGGCCTACGCCGCCGCCGGCTCCGACGCCCGTATGTCCGGCTGCCCCCGGCCGGTGGTCATCAACTCCGGCTCCGGCAACCAGGGCATCACCTGCACTGTGCCTGTGCTGATCCTGGCTGAGTATCTGGGCACCCCGGAGGACAAGCTGCTGGAGGCTCTGTGCATCAGCGAGCTGGTGGGACTGCTCATTACCGCCCGGAAGGACCGCCTCTCGGCGCTCTGCGGCGCCTTTACCGCCGCCATGGGCGCCGGCTGCGGCATGGTCCACCTGATGGGCGGCGGCATCCAGGAGATGAATCTGGTCATCCGCACCATGGTGGGCAACCTGGCCGGTATCGTGTGCGACGGCGCCAAGACCAGCTGCGCACTGAAGATCTACTCCAGCGTGCAGGCTGCCGCGCTGGCGGTGCGCATGGCCTTCCAGGGGGAGGCCCCCGGCCGGGAGAGCGGCATTATCGGCGCCGATGCCATGGAGAGCATCGACAATCTGATGAGCATCAGCCACAAGGGTATGGTGGACACCGACAAGGTGATCCTCTCCATCATGCTGGACAAGCAGATCTGAGACAAGGAGGTCCCCCCGATGAAAGAGATCATCAACGAGGCCAGAAATCTGGATCCGAAGCTGGTGGATTACCGCGGGCAGCTGGAGCACCGGGCTCTGTGGCTGCTCCTGCTCTGCAGGGAAGCGGAGAAGCACGGGCTGAAGTGGGAAGACTTTGCCTGCGATGCCATCGCGGAAAACGGCCGCCTGGACGGCGAGGCTCTCATCGCCAAGGACGGCCCCACACTGCGGGGACTGTACGAAACCGTGTTTACCCCCTGGGTGCAGCAGGTTTTTGAGATGGAGGTCAAAGAGCACACCGATGACCGGCTGACGGTGGATTTCCACTACTGCCCGCTGGTGAAAGCCTGGCAGAAACAAGGCTGCACCCCCGAGGAGATCGGGCGGCTGTGCGACATCGCCATGTGCGGGGATCATCACATTGCGGAAACCTACGGCGGCGTGCTGGAACTGCCCCAGTGCATTGCGAAAGGCGATGCCGTCTGCGAGCTGCATTTTAAACTGTAATTACGCAAGAAGGGGCCTGTGCGCGTGCATAGGCCCCCTTCTGGTTTCGCAAGGGAGGGAAACATGGAAGGTAGTCTCTACGCCGATGCAGAGCACGATATGGTGCAAATCCTCAACCGCTATGCTGAGCTGAGCCGGAAAACACATGAATACTGCGAGGGTATCCCCCTCTACCCCAGTGAGATCAATACGGTGGAGTACATTGCTGTCAGCAGCACCACCAATCTGACTGAGATTGCCAACCAGATGGGCCTGACCCGGGGGGCGGTGTCAAAAATGGTGGACAAGCTGGAAAATCTGGGCATTCTGGTCCGCTATAAATACCATCCCCGCCAGAAAGAGATCTACGTCCACCTGACGAAGGCGGGAGTCCGGGCCTACGAGGGGCAGAAAAAATATTACGCCGCCATGCGCCGGCAGATGAGTCAGTACTTTGAGGGCCTGGATGAATCCCAGAGGCAGACGATCCTGGAATTTCTGGCCCGGTATCTGGAAGGCATGCGCGGTCTGGACGGATAAGGGGGGATATACACCATGGAAATCGTCCTTTCGTCAGCATCCCATCATGCCATGCTGTTCGCCTATGTAACCCAGGAGGTCATAGGCGCCTTTGGCGCGGACGGACGTGAGACCATCATCCGCGCAGTACGTCTGTATGGCAGGCAGAGAGGGCAGCGTATGGCCATGCGGGCCCGGATCGACGGGAATCCCATCGACGCGTTCAGCTATAACCTTTACAGTGAGTGGGAATGCTTCCCCGGCCAGGTGGAGTGTGTTTCCTCTCTGGAAGGAGGCAGCTTCTGCATCCATTACAGCCGCTGCCCCTGGCATACGGAGTGGACGCATCTGGACATGCTGGAATACGGCCGGTGTTACTGCGACTATGTGGACGAGGCCATCATGGAGGGCTTTGGCGTTACCGACGGGGTCCTGGCAGGCAGCCGCGCGGACGGACACGCCACCTGCGACCTGCGCTTTTCCGGCAAGACCTACACCCGAGAAGCGCTGGAACGCTTTGAGGCCAAGAAACTCCTTCTGGGGGAGCGGGCAAAAATGCCCTGGGAATATCACGTGGGCCATTTGTATCGGACCCTCCGCGACTGCATAGAGGAACGCTTCGGACGGGAGGGACGCCGGGCGCTGAACCGGGCGCTGAAAAATTACGGCATCCAATTTGGGGACAACGCCAAAAAGCTGGTGCTGGAGTACGCGGATCTGGACTACACCAAACTGCCGCCCTATTCCCCCTGCCGTGAGATCAAAAGCCCCCTGGCCCACATCGACCGGCTGGTGGAGACCGACGTGCTGGTGGCGGGCGGATCCAGCGCGGCAGTGGCGGCGGCCGTCGCCGCCGCAGAGCGCGGGCTGGATGTGACTGTCCTCAGCAAGGGCAAAATCGGCAGCAGCGGGAACCTGCTCATGGCCGGCGGCGGCTTTTCCCTGGACGGATACTCCGCCCGGCACGAGCTGGGACTGGAGACGGACGACCCTTCCACCGGGGAGGACATGCTGGACCGGCTGATCAAGGAGGGCTTTTACCTGAACGATCAGGATCTGACCGCCCTCTACGCGGAGGAGGGACCTGCCTCCGCCAGACAGCTCCTGGACTGGGCCGACGCGGCCGGACAGGAATATGTGTTTCTGCCGGACGGCACCTGTACCGCGTCGGGCAAGAGCTTTACCCCGGCTCTGGAGCAGGGGATGCGGGAACATCCGGAGATCCGCCGCATGGAGGACTGCATGATCACGGAGGTTCTGACCAACAGCCATCAGGTCACCGGCGCGCTGGCACTGGACCTGTCCCGGGGGGAGATTCTGCTGATCCGGGCCAAGGCAGTCATTCTGGCCACCGGAGGCTATCAGCCCTTCCAGAACAGCAACACGGTCTCGGACATGACCGGCGATGGGCAGGCCATCGCCTGCCGGGCTGGGGCAGAGCTGGTAAACATGGAATTCTTTCTGGGCATGCCCACCGCACTGGAGCCTGCGGCAGCCCAAAGCTCCGGCTATCCCTTTGTTTTTGATTTCAATTTCCCCGACCTGCGTTACCGTTTGCTGGATCGAAATTTTCAGCCCCTGGAACTCCCTCAGGAGGCTGCGAAATGTTTCCGGGACAAGCGGCTGAGCAAGCTGGCCAACTCCTATCTTTTCTTCCAGGCCCAGGAAAACGGCACGCTGACCGATCGGGGCGGACTCTATCTGGACTATTCGGAAAACGACCGGGAGAAACGCCGGGAGAGCCTGGAGCGGTTCTATCAGCGCTTCAGCCCCTGGCACCGGCTGGGGTACTATAACCGGGAGCTTCTGTCCGGCATGGAAGACGCCGTTTTAAACGGCCGTCCGCTGGAGGTCACTCTGGACTATACATACTCCATGGGCGGCGTGCAGGTGGATACACAGATGCGCACCGCGGTCCAGGGGCTGTTTGCCGCCGGTGAGGTCACCAGCGGCACCTTCGGCGCCTGCCGGACCGAGGACAGCATCCTGGAGATGCTGGTCCAGGGCCGCCGGGCTGGCAGCGCCGCCGCCAATTTCTGCGAACGGCGGGATTTCCGGGAGCTCGATCCACAGCAGCTCAGAAGCTGCCTGGAGCGCCATCTGCACTGCCTGAACAGGCAGGACGGGGTCTCGCCCCTTCTCCTGTTCGAGCAGATTCAGCAGATCTGCCGCGCCGGGTTTGGCCTTGTCCGCAGCGAGGAGGGACTCAAAGCCGCGCTGGATGAGCTGGAGCGGCTCCGCCTCCAGCTGGACGAGCTGTGCTGCACCCACAGCCGGGAACGCATTTACAATCTGGAATGGCTTCGAGCCTTCCAGTGCGAAAACCTTCTGCTGTGCTGCGAGGCCGGTATCCGCGCGGCTTTGGAACGGCGGGAGAGCCGCGGCTGCCATATGCGTGCCGACTATCCTCAGGTGGATCACGACCATTTCCTGGTCAAATACCTGTTCCGCTGTCAGGACGGCCGGCTGGCGATGTCCGCCCAAAAGCCGCGGGCCGGCCGGCGGCGTCTCCCAGCGGGAAAGAGTGACTCGATTATCACATACCTGACTGCTTCAGGTCTGGCCCAGCAGGATGGATCGGAAAAGCGCGGGCCGGATTGATTTGAATTCCGGCCTTCTGTTTTCCGGCACGGCCCCGGGGCAAATCAGCGGAATCACGCCTGAGAAATCAGGAGCATTGCAGCCATAGCGGTGAGCTGACCCCGCTTGTCGTACAGTATCTAATACTGCCTGACAAGCGGGGTGTTATGTTATGCCAGGCAGCGCGGTTCCCAAAATGGCTGTCCGTCCGCGAGAGCGGCTTTCCGGGCGGGCAAAAAAAGCGCCCCGGGGCCGATTCACGGCCCCGGGGCGCTTTTTCAGTGCTGATATTCGAATTCCAGATTGTAGAGGCAGACGGTGTCTCCATCCTGGATGCCCATCTCTTCCAGACGGGCGAAGTGGCCGGATTCCCGCAGCTGCCGGTCAAACCAGTTCTTG
>JAQXNP010000090.1 GCA_029098065.1 Clostridiales bacterium
CCAGCGGCTCAAGTACCGCTATCTGGATCTGCGGAATCCCGAGGTGAAGAAAAACATCATCCTCCGCTCCCAGGTGGTGGCCGCCCTCCGGTCCGCCATGATCGACCACGGTTTCATGGAGATCACCACCCCCATCCTCACCGCCTCCTCCCCCGAGGGGGCCCGGGACTATCTGGTGCCCTCCCGCAAGCACCCCGGCAAGTTCTACGCCCTGCCTCAGGCTCCCCAGCAGTTCAAGCAGCTGCTGATGGCCTCCGGCTTCGACAAATACTTCCAGATCGCCCCCTGCTTCCGGGATGAGGACGCCCGGGGCGACCGCTCCCCCGGCGAGTTCTATCAGCTGGACATGGAGATGGCCTTCGCCTCCCAGGAGGATGTGTTCGCCGTGCTGGAGGACGTGCTGCCCCCCATCTTCGCCAAGTACGGCACCTATGACACCGCCTCCCGGCCCCCCTTCCTGCGGATCCCCTATGCCGAGGCCATGGAGAAGTACGGCTCCGACAAGCCCGACCTGCGCATCGACCTGACCGTTACCGACGTTACCGGACTGCTGGGCGGCTGCGGCTTCGGGCCCTTCGAGGGGAACACCGTCAAGGCGGTGGTGGTGTCCGGCTTTGAGGGCACCCGGAAGCAGATCGACAAGCTGTGCGCCGACGTGGAAGTCCAGAGCGGCAGCAAGCCCTACTGGTTCCGTATGGACGAGAAGGGCGAGCTGGTGGGCGGCATCGCCAAGTTCGTCCAGGAGAACAAGCAGGCCGTGGCCGACGCTCTGGGGCTGCAGCCCAATACCCTGGTGGCGCTGGCCGCCGGGAAGAAGGGCGCCGCCCAGAAGACCGCCGGCGTGCTGGTCAAGACGCTGGGCGCTTTCTGCCCCAACCACTTCAACAAGGAGCAGTACGCCTTCTGCTGGATCGTTGACTTCCCCATGTACGAGATCGGGGAGGAGTCCGGCGTGCTGGAATTCTGCCACAACCCCTTCTCCATGCCCTCCGGCGGGCTGGAGGTGCTGAAAAAGGCCGCCGCCGGGGAGATCGATCCCCTCACCATCACCGCCGACCAGTACGACCTGGTGTGCAACGGCGTGGAGCTCTCCTCCGGCGCGGTGCGGAACCATGACCCGGAAATCATGGTGGAGGCCTTCCAGCTGGTGGGGCTGGGCGAGGAGGACGTGAAGTCCAAGTTCCCCGCCATGTACAACGCCTTCACCTACGGCGCGCCCCCCCACGCCGGCATCGCCCCCGGTGTGGACCGGATGGTCATGCTGCTGGCCGGAGAGGACTCCATCCGGGAGATCATCCCCTTCCCCATGAACAAGAACGCCCAGGACCTGATGATGGGCGCCCCTGGGGAAGTCACTCAGGCCCAGCTGGACGAGCTGCACATCAAGGTCACCGCGGCTGAAGAGGATTGACCGCGCGCCCATCATCACTCGGGGCCCCATGAAAGCGGCACTGCCGCTTTCATGGGAAAGGAGCCGCAGCGGAGTGAGTGAGCTTTCGGGCCCTGCCCGGAAGCGAGGGATCTGGAGCTTGCGGCGACGCGGGGCCTGACCCACTTGAAATTCCGGACGGAAAAGGGCCGTCCCGGCGGAAACATTCCGCTGGGACGGCCCCCTTTTTCTTCCGGTTCAGCGCTCCCCCGCAGCCATGGCGTCCAGAAAGGCAGCCAGAGCCTGCCGCTGGGGCGGAGTCAGCCGCTCCAGACGGCGCAGCAGATCCCCCGCCGGCAGAGACTCGCTCCCGGGGACATCAAAAAAGGCCCGGAGAGAGAGCCCCAGCGCGTCACACACCAGCTCCAGGCTCTCCACCGAAATCCCCTTCTCCCCCAGCTCCACCGCCCGCAGAAAGCTCTGGGACAGGCCGCACTGATTGGCCAGGCGGTTGGTGGTCCAGCACCGGGCCTCCCGCAGTTCCGCAATCCGTTTCCCTATCTCCATAAAAATACCTCGCCCGCTTTTTCTATAACCATAGCAAAAAATTAACTCTATATTTACATCTATATCAATTTATGCTATATTTATAGATATAATACTCATTGAATTTGGACGGAACGGAGAGGGACAGTGTTATGGAGAACGATGGGCGGCTGCGGGGCATTCCCCTGGGACAACTGGAGGAACCGGAGGAATTGAAGACGCGGTACGGCATTTACAGTGACGAGACCCTTCTGCGGTGGATGGATGCCGTCACCGGCTCCCACCGGGAGGACATGGCCGCCATCCTGACGGAGCGGGGGCGGCTGCCCCGGGATGGCGGGAACCGCTGAGGGCGGAAAAACGGGCGGGAGAAAAACAGAAAGGCCGCCGCTGAGGAGTTTCCTCCTCAGCGGCGGCCTTTGGATCATTGGGAGCAGTTCTCAGAACGCCACCCGCTGGGCCAGATAGTCCTTCAGCCCGCTGACAGGGATGCGCACCTGCTCCAT
>JAQXNP010000091.1 GCA_029098065.1 Clostridiales bacterium
AATGTGACATAAAATTGCCTTACCAGGTGCCGGATAACCGGTACTTCTGCATGGGCGACCACCGCTCGACCTCGGTGGATTCCCGCAGCGCCACGGTTGGCTGTGTCTCCGATGAACAGATTGTTGGAAAGATTGTATTCCGGGTCTGGCCCCTGCCTGATTTTGGAACGTTGAGATAGGACGGATGGTGACCGGTATATGAAACAAGACGCGCTGCGAGGCGCCGAGAAATATACTAAGGCACATCGAAATAGAAAACGTTGGCATAGGGTCGTGACCGGCATGGCCTGTGTGGTGGTGTTCTGCACGGTCTATGCCCTGATTTTGCCTGCCATCACGCAGGAAGAGGGGGCCTGCGAGCGCCCTGAGCACACCTATTCGGAGGCGTGATGTCCAGGTGACATCCGCTGTCCGGACAGAGCCTGTCTGTGCCGCGGGGAGCCTGGATCTCCACTGGCATAAAGATTCCCGCTATGACAGCGAAGGCAGTTTGACGTGCGGCTACGCCGACTTTGTGGTTTACCGGTATGATTCCTTCTGTTATGGCGAGAACGGAATACTTTGGTGTCCGCTGCCGGAGATCGAGGCCCATACCCATGCTGATAGCTGCTATGCGCGGCCGGAGGAAGTACATAAGAACTTATCGCAGGTTATGAAAAATGGGTTGATTTTGGAGGGTGGATTTGGTAGGATATAAGAACTTGAGGAGTCTTATAAAACAAAAGTAAAAGACCTCCCAAGGAGAAAGCCGCTCTGAGAAAAACCTTTTTGGCATACCGGCGAGCATTCGCCAGTATGCCTTTTCCGTCATTGCGAAAGTCGACGTATGTCCCGCAGATCAGACCGTTTGCGGCCAGAAAGGAGCAATCTCTGCTGTGGATAAGCTGATCCGCTTCCTCCAAAACCGTTTCATCCGGGGCCGCAGACTGAACGCAACCCGAATGGTTGCCCTGTCCTTCGGCGTTATCATTCTGCTTGGCACGCTGCTGCTGATGCTGCCTGTTTCCGCCAGGAATGGGGAGAGCCAGGGATTTTTTACCGCTCTGTTTACGGCCACTTCCGCCACCTGTGTCACCGGTCTGGTGGTAACTGACACCTGCCTCACCTGGTCTCCTTTTGGACAGGCGGTGATCCTCATCCTCATCCAGCTGGGCGGTCTGGGATTTATGACGGTCATCACGCTGGTGTCTCTGGCCGCCCACCGGCGCATCGGGCTGTCGGAACGGCTCATGATGGTCTCCACGCTGAACCTCAAAGATCTGGACGGGGTTGTGCGGGTGGTCTGCCGGGCCCTGGCGGGCACTGCGTTTTTTGAAATGGCGGGAACGGTCCTGCTGGCGGTCCGGATGATTCCCCGGTACGGCTTCGCCCGCGGGCTGTGGCACGCGCTGTTCCATTCGGTGTCAGCCTTCTGCAACGCGGGCTTCGACCTTCAGGGAGCGGACACCGGGCCGTTCTCCAGTCTTTCCGGCTTTGCCGATGACCCGGTGGTGCTTCTGACGACCGCTGCCCTTGTCATTGTGGGCGGTCTGGGATTTTCCGTATGGGAGGACGTGGCCAGAAACCGGCGGTGGAAGAAACTGACTCTGTATACCCGTCTGGTGCTGGGGATGACCGCTGCCTTGCTGGGGGGAGGGACCGTATTTTTCCTGCTGGCGGAGGGGGAGAACCCGGCCACCCTGGGCGGGATTCCGGGCTGGGAAAAGCTGCTCAACGCCTTTTTCCAGTCGGTGACCCTGCGCACCGCGGGGTTCAACGTCATTGACCAGGGGGCCATGGGAGACAGTTCCCAGGTGATAAGCTGCATCTTGATGATGATCGGCGGTTCTTCCGGTTCCACCGCCGGCGGCATTAAAACGGTGACCGTCTGGGTGCTCTTTGCGGTGCTGTTTACCAGCCTTCAGGGGCGGGAGCACATTGTCTTCCGGGGACGTACACTTCCCGCGCGGCAGGCGCTGAACGCTGTCACGCTTTTTATGATGGTGACGTTTCTCTTTATTGGCGGATCGATGGTCATCTCTCTGGCCGACGGGGTCCCCTATCTCCACGCCGCCTTTGAGACGGCCTCCGCGCTGGGCACCGTGGGGCTGACGGTGGGGATCACGCCGGCGCTGTCCAGACTTTCCCAGGTACTGCTTATTTTTCTTATGTATAACGGACGGGTGGGGGTGCTGTCGATGTCTCTCGCTTTTATGACCCGGCAGGAGGACCGGCTGAACATCCGCTATCCTGAATTCAGCATTATGATCGGCTGAGAAAGAGGTGCCGCTATGAAAACATTTGTCGTCATCGGGCTGGGCCGCTTCGGCACGGCAGTGGCTCGGGAACTGTCCGATCTTGGCCACGAGGTGCTGGCGATCGATGGCCGGGATGAGAACGTGAAGAAGGTGGCTGACCGGGTGACCCACGCTGTGGCCGGAGACGCCCGGGATCCCGCCGTCCTGAGAGCGCTGGGGGTGCGCAACTACGACTGCGCCGTTGTGGCCATGGGCTCCGACATCGGGGACTCCACCCTGGTCACCCTCAATCTGAAGGAGCTGGGGGTGAAGCAGGTCATCTGCAAGGTCCAGAGCCATGTCCACCAGAGGGTGCTGGAGAAGATCGGCGCCGACCGGGTGGTCTTTCCCGAGCATGAGATGGGGGTGAAGCTGGCCCAGAGCCTGTCTTCCTCCAATGTCCTCAACTTTATCGAGGTGTCTGAGGATTACGGCATCGTGGAACTGGCCGTGCCCGGATCCTGGCAGGGGAAAAGCATTCGGGAGCTGGATGTGCGCAACACCTACCATGTGAACATCATTGCAGTCCGCCGGGGCGGCGATGAGGGGCATAATCTGGATGTGGTGCCCGGCGCCGAGCGGGTGCTGGAGGCCGGTGACCAGGTGGTGGTGCTGGGCCGGAACGACGACATCAACCGGCTCCATGAGGTGAAATGATGGAACTGCTGACCAGCCGTCATAACCCGCTTTTTCAAAAGATCCGAAAGCTGAACACCTCGGCGCCTTTCCGCCGCCAGCAGGGCCTTTTTGTCTGTGAGGGGCCCAAGCTGCTGGCCGAGGCGGGGAAGTGGGGGGCGGCGATCGACACGGTGATCTCCGTTCAGGGACTGGATCTTCCGGCGGTGACCGCCGCCCGGCGGGTGGAGACCCCCGCCGACGTACTGGCCTCTCTGGCGGATACCGCGGCGCCCCAGGGGGTGATCTTCACCTGCACCCTGCCCGGCACCGCTCTGCCGGACAGGCTGGCCAAAGGGCGCTATCTGGTGCTGGACGGGGTCCAGGACCCGGGCAATCTGGGCACGGTCTGGCGGACCGCCGACGCTTTGGGCGCGGCGGGGCTCCTGCTCACCGGCCCCTGTGCCGATCCCTTCGGCCCCAAGGCGGTGCGGGCCACCATGGGGGCCTGTTTCCGCCTTCCGGTGTGGAGGGGGGAGCCCGAAGCGGTCCGGGATTTGCTGGAGCGTTCCGGCCTGCCCCTCTATGCCACCGCTCTGCGGGAGGACACCGAGGACGTGCGCCGGGCGGACCTGAGAGAAGCGGCGGTGGTCATCGGAAGCGAGGGCAGCGGCATCTCAAAAAAAATGTTGCAATTTTCCCGGAAAACGCTGAAAATACCAATGGAAGACAAATGTGAATCCCTGAACGCCGCCGTGGCGGCGGCGGTGGTCCTTTGGGAGGGCTACCGCTGACCGGCCCCGGATGGTTTCGCCTGATGTCAAAGGAGGGCTTCCTGTGGCCAATCTGAATGAATTCCTCTGGCTCACCACCCGGCCGGGCTTCCGGCCCGGTGAGATCCGGGAGTTGCTCCGGCGCTTCGGTACGCCGGAGGCGGTGTACTTTGCCCCGGAGGAGGAGTATAGGCTGGCCGGCCTTCCCGAGGTCAGGCGGGAGGCCCTGCGGGACAAGAGCCTGGATAGGGCGGAGAAGATTCAGGAGGACTGTGACCGTCTGGGCATCCGCATCCTCACCATTCAGGACGCCCACTATCCCGAGCGGCTGGCCCAGATCGACGACGCGCCCTGCGTCCTGTACCTGAAGGGCAAGTCCCTTCAGGTGGATGACCGTCTGACAGTGGGACTGGTGGGGACCCGGACCTGCACCCCCTACGGGGTGGACATCGCCGGGCGGCTGGGCCTGGAGCTGGCCCGGTCCGGAGTGGTCCTGGTCTCCGGCATGGCCAAGGGGATCGATGCCGCCGGGATCCGGGGCGCCCTCAGCGGCGGCGGCACGGTCATCAGTGTTCTGGGCGGAGGCATCGATATGCCCTTCCCGCCGGAGAACCGTCTGCTTCAGGAGGATGTGGGGACCGTGGGCACCCTGGTCAGCGAGTACCCGCCCGGAACGTTGAATTACGGCCGTCACTTCCCGGTCCGGAACCGCATCATCAGCGGGCTGTCCATGGGGGTGGCCGTGGTGGAGGCGGGGATCGGCAGCGGAGCCCTCATCACCGCCCGGCAGGCGCTGGAGCAGAACCGGGAGGTCTTTGCCGTTCCCGGGCCCACCAATGCCCCGGCCAGTATGGGCACCAACAGGCTCATCCAGCGGGGAGAGGCCAAACTGATCATCACCGCCGGCGATATTCTGGACGAGTTTGCCCTGCTCTTTCCTGAGCACGTCCACCCCAGACCGCCTCTGGAGGATGACGACGCCGGCGAGCGCCTGCGGGGAACGGCGCCTGTCCGGGAGTCCGGGGGGCCCCGAAAAAAAGCGGGAGAAAAGACGCGGGAAGAAAAAGGGCCCAAAGCGGTTGACAAGGAGCCGGAGCGGGCATATATTTCATTATCAGACACCCCGGAGCGGTTTACCGATGACCAGCGGGACGTCCTGCTGGCCCTGATGGCCCGGGATATGACGGCGGACGAGATCGCCGAGACCGCTCAGTTTCCCGCCCGCCGGGTGCTCTCCGCCCTGACCCTGCTCCAACTGGAGGGCGTGGTGGAGGAGAAGCCGGGCAAGCGCTTTTCCGCGCGGGTCATTCTGACCCATTGAGCGACTGTGAATGATGAGAAACCCGTGGAGGGATAACGTGGCAGTTAAGAAAACAAATCAGAATCTGGTGATTGTGGAATCTCCGGCCAAGGCCAAGACCATCACCAAGTACCTGGGCCCCGGATATGAGGTCAAGGCCTCCATGGGCCATGTCCGGGATCTGCCGAAGAGTAAGCTGGGGGTAGACGTGGAGCACGGGTTTGCCCTGGATTATCAGCCCATACCGGGAAAGGAAGAGGTCATCGCCGACCTGAAGAAGGCGGCGAAGAAGAGCCAGAAAGTCTATCTGGCCACCGACCCCGACCGGGAGGGAGAGGCCATCTCCTGGCACCTGAAGGAACTGCTGGGTCTGCCCGACGGGGAGGCCTGCCGTGTCACCTTCAACGAGATCACCAAAAAGGTGGTCAACGAATCCATTGCCGCCCCCCGGCAGATCGACATGGATCTGGTGGACGCCCAGCAGGCCCGCCGGGCCCTGGACCGGGTGGTGGGCTATGAGATCTCGCCCCTGCTGTGGAAGAAGATCCGCCGGGGCCTGTCCGCCGGGCGGGTTCAGTCGGTGGCCACCCGGCTGGTGTGCGAGCGGGAAGAGGAGATTCGCTCCTTCATCCCCCAGGAGTACTGGACGCTGAGTGCCGATCTGGAGCGGGTGCGGCCCAGCCAGGGCCGGTTCACCGCCGCCTTTTACGGGCGGGAGAAGAAGGAGGAGCTCCACAGCGAGTCGGAGGTCCAGGCGGTCATGGACGCGGTAAAGGCCGCCCCCTTTTCCGTCACGGCGGTGAAGCGGCAGGACAAGACCCGCAACCCGGCCCCGCCCTTTACCACCTCCACCCTGCAGCAGGAGGCCAGCCGGAAGCTGAACATGCCCCCCCGGCGGACCATGGCCATCGCCCAGCAGCTGTATGAGGGCGTGGACATCACCGGCGAGGGCACCGTGGGCCTCATCACCTATATGCGTACCGACTCCCTGCGCCTCTCCGACGAGGCCACCGCCGCCGCCCGGGACTTCATCCTGGCCCGGTATGGCCAGGATTACTACCCCGGCAAGCCCCGGGTCTTCAAGACCAAGTCGGGGGCCCAGGACGCCCACGAGGCCATCCGGCCCTCCAACGTGAACCTGGTCCCCGAGGAGATCAGGAAGGATCTGACTGCCGACCAGTACCGGCTCTATAAGCTGATCTGGAGCCGCTTCCTGGCCTGCCAGATGGCGGCGGCAGTCTATGACAGCGTGACGATCGAGGCGGTGTCGGCGGGCTGCCGCTTCCGGGCCAATCACACCGCCCTCAAATTTGCCGGCTACACCGCCGTCTATGTGGAGGGCAGGGATGAGGAAGAGGAGATCCGCCAGTCCCCCCTCCCCGATCTGAAGGAGGGGGAGCCTCTGGACCTGCGGGGGCTGAAGCCGGAGCAGCACTTCACCCAGCCCCCCGCCCGGTATACCGAGGCCAGCCTCATCAAGGCCCTGGAGGAGAAGGGCATCGGCCGTCCCTCCACTTACGCGCCCACCATCTCCACCATCGAGAGCCGGGAGTATGTGGTAAAAGAGGGGAAATACCTTCGCACCACCCCCCTGGGAGAGGTGGTCACCGGCCTGATGAAGGACAAGTTCCCCGACATCCTGGATTACGCGTTTACCGCCCAGATGGAGGAGAA
>JAQXNP010000092.1 GCA_029098065.1 Clostridiales bacterium
CTCCACCGACGTGGGCCTGGCCAATGTGGAGGCCACCTGGTATTCCTCTCCGCTGCTCTCGGTGCAGGAGGCCCTGGACGCGGAAGTGGTGGAAGACCCCTATGCCTATCCGGAGGAGGCCTTTATGTCGGAGCAGTGTGAGACCTTTGACTGCCTGCCCGGTGAGATCCGCACTCTTTACAACGACCAGTGGGTCCGGCTGATGAACGCCGGCTGACCTGTGTGTTTTGGACCGCCCCGGGCCTGTCTGGCCGGGGCGGTCCTTTTTCATGCCTTCCGAATCGGGAGAAAGCAAATGAAAATGAAGGCGCGGCGGGGCAATTCAGTTTCCGCGTGGGACCACACCGCCCCGCCGTCCGACACGGGACGGAGGCAGGATTCATTTTTCTTGCAAAATCCCTCCGGATAGGGTAAACTATATCCGATCGATTGCAAAAAAATAGAATCGTGACAGAAAGGGAGTTTTTGCAAATGAAGCTGACCGTAGGAATGAAGGGCCGGGCCGACACCGTGGTGGTCAAGGAGAACACCGCCGCCGCCGTGGGGAGCGGCCTGCTGCCCGTTTTCGGCACCCCCATGATGATCGGCCTGATGGAGAATGCGGCCGTCAACGCCATCACCCCCGGCCTGGAGGAGGGCGAGGGCTCTGTGGGGACCCATCTGGACGTTTCCCACGATTCCGCCACCCCCATTGGCATGAAGGTATGGGCGGAGGCCGAGCTCACCGCCGTGGATGGCCGGGCCCTCACCTTTACCGTCACCGCGTTTGACGAGGCGGGTCCCATCGGCAAGGGGATCCACAACCGCTTTATTATCCAGAATGAGAAGTTCATGGCCAAGGCGGAAAAGAAGGGAAAGTAATGTCCATCGAAAAGGTCCGGGCCTTCTTTGCTGGCCGGGGGCGGGAGAAGGATATTCTGGAGTTTGACGTCTCCTCCGCCACGGTGGAACTGGCCGCTCAGGCGGTGGGCTGTGAGGCGGCCCGCATTGCCAAGACGCTGTCCTTTGCCGTGGGGGAGGGATGTGTCCTGGTGGTCTGCGCCGGAGACACAAAGATCGACAACACCAAATTCAAGGCGCAGTTTCACACCAAGGCCAAGATGCTCCCTCCGGATCAGGTGGTGGCATTTACCGGCCACGCTGTGGGAGGCGTGTGCCCCTTCGCCATTGAAAATCCGGCCGTCACCACCTATCTGGATGTATCCCTTCGCCGTTTTGCCACCGTGTATCCCGCCGCGGGAAGCTCCAATTCCGCGATTGAACTGACTCCGGAGGAGTTGGAGGAGTACTCCAACAGCGCTGGCTGGATAGACGTATGTAAAGAAAGGAGCCCGCAATGAAAGGGAAAAACAGCCTGCTCACCGCTTCCGTGGTCTATCTGATCCTGGGACTGGTCCTTCTCTTTTTTCCCGGGCTGACCACGAACCTCTTCTGTACTGCTGTGGGAATTCTCCTGCTGATTTACGGCGCGATTACCATAATCAGTTTCTTTGCCCATCAGGGCAGTGCCGGCAGCTTCAGCTTCCAGGCGGAGCTGATTCTGGGAGTTATTTCGGCCATTGTGGGCGTCTTTTTCCTGACCCATCCCTCCTTCATTATCTCCATCATCCCTACGATCCTGGGGCTCTATGTCGTCATTGACGCTTTGGTGAATCTGAAGCGGGGACTGGATATGCATTCCTTCGGCTATGCCGGCTGGACCACTACGCTGGTCCTGTCCATCATTTCCCTGGCGCTGGGGGCGATCATCCTCTGGAATCCGTTTGGGGCAGGGCTGCTGCTGTGGCGGATCATCGGCGCCGCCTTTGTCTACCAGGGAATCTCCGATCTGCTGTCCATCCATACCCTCAATAAGCTCGGCAGAGAGGAATGAGAGCCCGGCCTGTGCGTTATGAAAAGGGAAAGGACCCGGTACCGTTGTTGGGTACCGGGTCCTTTTTTCAGCCGTCGCCCCGAAGAACGTTGTGGACATAGGCCTCCAGGGCGTCCATGGAGGCCACGTTGTCCGCCCGGCTCATGATCTGATCCCGGGCGTATTGGGGGATCTGAGCGAAGAGGGCGGCTGCCTTTGGCTCTGCGGCCAGCAGGGCGTTGAGGTCTTTATAATCCTTTTTCATCGCAGTTCACCTCCCGTTCAGCTTTCCCTTTTCCGCCCCAAAGATACGCGGAAAAAGTTTTCGTTGTGATTCGGGATCATATCATGTACAATAAAAAAGATCCTACAAAAATGGAAAACAGATGGGAGGTCATTTTGTGGAATATAAGATCATCGGAGAGCCTATGCCTGTGGTGGAATGCCAGCTGGCGGGCGGAGAGAGCATGATTACCGAGCGGGGTTCCATGTGCTGGATGAGCCCCAACATGAAGATGGAGACCGGGGCCGGGGGGATCGGCAGAGCCTTTGGCCGTATGTTTTCGGGGGAGTCCCTGTTTCAGAATACGTACACTGCGCAGGGCGGTCCGGGGATGATTTCCTTCGCCTCCAGTTTTCCCGGTTCCATCCGTGCCATTCAGATCAGTCCTGGCCGGCCCGTCGTGGTGCAGAAGGCGGGTTTTCTGGCCTCTGAGCGGGGGGTGGAGCTGTCTGTTTTCTTCCAGAAGAAGATGGGGACGGGCTTTTTCGGCGGGGAAGGTTTTATCATGCAGAAGCTGTCGGGCAGCGGCATCGCGTTTGTGGAGATCGACGGCCATGCGGTGGAGTACGATCTGGCCCCCGGTCAGCAGATGGTGGTGGATACGGGCTATCTGGCCATGTGTGACGCAACCTGTTCCATTGATATCCAGTCGGTGAAGGGAGTGAAAAACGTCCTCTTCGGCGGCGAGGGGGTCTTCAACACAGTGGTCACCGGACCGGGACGGATCGTCCTTCAGACCATGCCGGTGAGCTCGTTTGCCGCGTCGATGGCGCCCTTTTTCAGCAGCGGAAACTGAACGGCGAAATTTTGCGAGAAAAGGCTTGACAATCGAAAAAAAGTTGGTATAATAACACTTGCGTCTGCGATAGCGGATGCAAGATAGCGGGTTTGTGTAAGGGTAGCACAGCAGACTCTGACTCTGTATGTGAGGG
>JAQXNP010000093.1 GCA_029098065.1 Clostridiales bacterium
TCTTGGTGGCGCTGGCCAGATCGGCGTCCAGCACCACCAGCTCGGGGTACTGCTCGGCCAGATCGACGATGGCCTTGCCGTAAGCGGCCCGGGTCGCTGTTTTCTCTCCCATGTTACTCACCCTCCTGTTCCAGCCGTTCAATGGCGGCAACCAGCTCGGCGTGGGCCTTGGCGTAATCCTCGTCTCCCGGCGCTTTGCCGTGCCAGCCGGCGTTGTTCTCCATAAAGGAGACCCCCTTGCCCTTTACTGTACGGGCCAGGATGACAGTGGGCTTTCCCTTGCAGGTCCGGGCCTCCGCCAGCGCCTCCCCGATGGCGGCCAGGTCATGGCCGTCCACCTTCAGTACATTCCAGTTGAAGGCCTCGAACTTCTTGTCCAGGGGCTCGGAGGGCATCACGTCGTCGGTCCTGCCGTCGATCTGGAGGCCGTTGACATCCACGAAGGCGCACAGATTGTCCAGGTGATACTTGGCGGCGGCCATGGCGGCCTCCCACACCTGTCCCTCCTCAATCTCACCGTCGCCCATGACGGCGTAGACCCGGTAATCCTTTCCGTCAATTTTGCCCGCCAGGGCCATGCCCACGGCGGCGGAGATCCCCTGTCCCAGAGAGCCGGTGGACATATCCACGCCGGGAACGTGCACCATATCGGGATGGCCCGACAGATGCCCCTCAATGGAGCGGAACAGCTTCAGCTGCTCCACGGGAAAATAGCCCCGCAGCGCCAGGGCGGCATAGAGGGCGGGGGTGGTGTGGCCTTTGGACAGCACCAGCCGGTCCCGATCGGGATTTTTCGGCGCCTTAGGGTCCACTCTCATCTCGTCAAAATACAGGACAGTCAGAATGTCCGCCACCGACAGTGAGCCGCCGATATGGCCGGATGCGGCGGTATACACCTCATCCATCGCCAGAGAGCGGACTCTGGCAGCCGTCAAAGTCAGCTCATGGAGTTTTTTCGCTTCCATCTTATCATCCTTTCCTGAAATTAATGCTCATCGGGATCTCAGTCAAAACACACACGAGGCTTTGCCCTGCATCCCCTTCCTGATCAAAGGCCCCGCTCCTTCTCGTCCTGCCGCCGCTTTTTCCAGCCGCCCATGTAAAGCTGGAATACAAACAGGTCCACGCACACGCACACCAGAGCGACGGCCAGGAAGATCTTTGTCTTTGGCTTCATCAGGATGGCGATGGCCGCGCAGATCACCGCCACAGCCATCAACACCAGTTCAATCGTCTTCTGAGTTGATTCCTTCATCCGGGGCTTTTTCCCGTTCTTCTCATGCTGTTCACTCATTCCAATATCCCCTTTTCCCCATGTTTGAATGGTTTTTGACCTGTCGCTACGGACAGATCTCTTTTATTTCAAAACGGACAGATCCAGCCCGTCCAGACCGACAAGCAGTTCTTCCGCCAGATCCAGCAGCTTCCGGCAGTCCCCGGGATGGTTGCCCTCGGCGTTCAGCGGAAGAAGCGGGTCATGAAGGGACTGCCGCAGCAGCATCCAGCCCTCCGGCAGAGACAGCCGCACCCCCTCGCAGGTGGGAGCCAGGGTAATCCCCCGTTCCTCCGCCCGCCGGGCGAAGGCGTCCAGGGCGGCGGCGCCCTTCTCCTTGAAATCCTCTCCCGAAAGAGGAATGCGCCGCTCGGTCTCCTCCACAGTGGGGGGCAGCTTGGCAATGAGTTCCCCCAGATGCCCATGCTTTGCCAGAGCCACCACCAGCTTCACCGCCAGATAGGCCCCGTCATCCAGAAAGTAATTTTCCTGCAGGGCTCCGTGACCCGAGGTCTCCATGGCCATGGGACACCGGATCCCCTCGGCGTTGAGCCGGATGGCCTCATTGATGACATTTTTGTAGCCCCGCTTGAACCGGCGGTGCCTGAATCCCAGCTCTCCTTCCAAAAAGGCGGTGAGCCGGTCGGAGGTCACCGAGTCGGTGACGATGGTCTCCCCCGGATGATCGGGGGCCAGGATGGCCGCCGCCAGGGCGATAATGGCATCCCGGTTGACCTCGGTACCGTCGGGAAGGACGGCGGACATCCGGTCCACATCGGTGTCGAAGATAAGTCCCAGACCGGCGTGGTTCTCCAGTACCGCCGACCGGATGGCGTCCATGGCTTTCCGGTTCTCCGGGTTGGGAATATGGTTGGGGAAATTTCCATCCGGCTCCAGGAACTGGCTGCCCGAGCAGTCCGCTCCCAGGGGCTCCAGAACCCGGGAGACGAAAAAGCCCCCCGCGCCGTTGCCCGCATCCACTACGATGTGAAGTCCGGCCAGCGGCCGGTCCCCCTTCCCCACTCCGGCGGAGATTTTTTCCCGCAGGAAGGCGGCGTACCGGTCCATCAGCGGGACCGCTTCCGCCCGGGCGGTGCCGGCATCGGGTTCTTCTATCCCCTCGGCCAGTTCCAGCAGCGCGGTGATATCCGGCTTGTCCAGCCCTCCCTCCGGAACGAAAAACTTCATGCCGTTTCGTTCCCTGGGCAGGTGGCTGGCGGTGAGCATGATCGTCCCGTCAAAGCCCGTTTCGGAAAATACCGTTCCCATGAACATGGCGGGGGTGGAGGACAGGCCGCAGTCGGCCGCCTGTGCCCCGGCGGCCCGGATGCCCCGGATGGCCGCAGCCTTCAGCCGCTCCGCCGTAAGCCGGGAGTCGTGGCCCACGCCAATGCGCAGTTCCGCAGCCGGCCTGCCGGTCCGTCCGGCCAGCCAGCGGACAAAGGCTCCGGCGATCCGGCCACAGGCCCCCTCTGTCAGGTTGACCGGTCCGCCGCCGGGGACAGCCAGGGCCACCCCCCGGATGTCGCTGCCGTTCTGCAGCTGTTTCAACTCGTTTTTCATCAGGCAACCCCCCTTGCAAAAGGGCGGCTGGCCGTCTCCGTCCAGCCGCGCCTTTTCCTTGTTATTTCGTGCCGAAGATCCGGTCGCCGGCATCGCCCAGACCGGGGACGATATAGGCGTTTTCGTTGAGTTTCTCATCCACCGCGGCCACATAGATCTCCACGTCCGGATGATCCCCGTGGACCCGCTGAATGCCCTCCGGAGCGGCGATGATGTTCATCAGCTTGATGTGCTTCACACCGTACTTCTTCTTCAGCAGTTCGATGGCCGCCGTGGCAGAGCCGCCGGTGGCCAGCATGGGATCCAGAATGATGACGTCCCGTTCGGCAATATCGGCGGGCATCTTGCAGTAATACTCCACCGGCTCATGGGTCTCCGGGTCCCGGTAAAGGCCGATATGCCCCACCTTGGCGGAGGGAATCAGGGTCAGAATCCCGTCCACCATGCCCAGTCCGGCCCGCAGGACGGGAACGATAGCCAGCTTTTTCCCCGTCAGAGCCTTGAAGGTGCCGGTGGCCACAGGGGTCTTGATGGTCACATTTTCCAGAGGCAGATCCCGGGTGGCCTCATAGCACATGAGGGTGGCGATCTCGCTGACCACCTCCCGGAAATCCTTCACGCCGGTCTTCTCATCCCGGAGGATGCACAGCTTGTGCTGAAGAAGCGGATGATCCAAAACGTGTACGTTTTCCATGTTTTCCATAAGTGATTCTTCCCCTTTTTATTTGTTGTTCTGTTCTCTGGCCAGCCGCTCCCGTTCCGCCTGGGAGAGCCGGTGATAATCAGGCACCAGTTGGGATGCCGCGATGAGTACTCCCGCCCGGGCCAGCTCCAGCGCCCCCCGGGCCACGCCCCAGGCGCTTTGAAACCGAAGGTTGCCCGGAACCATCCGCGCCGGGATGCCCCGTCTTGTCAAATCATTATAACACAGCTCCGCCCCGTCTCCAACCAAAATCTGCTCCCGGTCCGTATTTTTCAGCTCACCAGCCAGTTCGTCCAGACTAATGGCCCGGTCCGGAGCCAGCCGGACCAGTTTCTCTCCATCGGAAGAAAAACGGGCGTTGTAGACCTGGCTCCGCCTGGCATCCATCACCGGGCAGATCTCTCCCGGCAGTGCGGAGAGGTTCCAGGCCATGGCCTCCAGCGTGGACACCTTGGCGCAGGGCTTTTCCAGGGCCCAGGCCAGGCCCTTGCACGCCGACACGCCGATGCGCAGTCCGGTGAACGACCCCGGCCCGGCGGCTACGGCGAAGACATCCACTTCATCCAGAGACACTCCCACCCGTTTGAGCAGCTCCTCCGCCATGGGAAGGAGGGTCCGGGAGTGGGTCATGCCGCTGTTCTCATAGGACTGGGCGATCATAAACGCGTCCTCGGTGAGGCAGACCGAAGCCGCCGCCGCGGAGGACTCCAGTGCCAGGATCTTCATATTGTCTCCTCCCCGCTGATGGTGATGATCCGGCTGTGATCCCCATCCCCCCGGCGGATATCCACCCGGACGGGATCGGTCAGGGCGTCGTCCACCCGCTCGCTCCACTCCACGGCACATACGCCGCCCCGGCGGAGGTAGTCCTCCCAGCCGATGTCGAAGAGCTCCTCAGACGACCCCAACCGGTACATATCAAAATGGAACAGGGGCAGCCGCCCTCCCTCATATTCGTTGACAATGGTAAAGGTGGGACTTGTGACCCGGCCGGTGAAGCCCAGTCCCCGGGCCAGTCCCCGGACAAAGGCGGTCTTTCCCGCTCCCAGATCTCCGGTAAAGGCGATCACGGTGCCGGGCGCCGCCGTCCGGCCCAGCTTTTCTCCCAGGGCCTCGGTCTCACTCTCGCTGGCGGTGCGGTATTCCATCCTTCCACCTCCAAAGGTTACGATTTGCTAAATTCGTCGATATAGTATAGCATAACCGGGGAAGAAATGGTATACTGTTTTTACTTCATTGTAAAAAAAGGAGGTGGGTCCTCTGTCCTGGCTGAGTGATTCTCTGCGGGAATTCCGGGACCGCGGGGACAAGCTGCTGCTGTGCCTGTGCCTGATCCTCAGCGGCTTCGGTGTGGTCCTGATCTACTCCGCCACCCACTATACCGGGAGCAGCCGGAGCGCTGTGGTTCAGGTCATCGCCATTCTTCTCGGCGTATTGATCTATATTCTTCTCTCCTCGGTGGATTTTGAGCTGTTCACCCAGCGGGCATGGAAATTCCTCTTTCCCTTCTCCGTGGTCTTTATCCTCACCACCCTCACCCCCTGGGGCGTGGAGGTCAACGGCAACCGCAGCTGGCTCCAGATCCCTCACGTTCCTGTGACGATTCAGCCCGCCGAAGTGGCCAAATTCTTCTTTATTCTCCTGCTCTCCTTTCAGTTCAGCCGGCAGCGGGAAAAGGGGATCTCCAAACCCTCCTCCATCCTGCTCACCGCCGGCCACACGCTCTTCATGTGCGCTGTCATCGCGGCGGCCTCCAGCGACTTCGGCATGGCCCTCATTTACACTTTCATCTATGTGGTGGTGGCCTGGTCCGCGGGAGTAAAGCTGCGCTGGTTCGCTCTGGCCTTCGCCGGGATTTCCATTGCGGTCATCGTTCTGTGGCCCCACGTCTCCGATGACGTCCACTTTCTCCGCTTCAAGGTGGTCATTGACCATCTCACCGGCAATCAGGAGACCATTTACCAGCAGACGCAGGGCATCGGCTGGCAGCAGAGCCGGAGCATTCTCGCCATCGGTTCCGGCGGCCTCACCGGCATGGGCTACCTCAAGGGCATCCAGACCCAGAGCCCCTATAAGACTTCTCTCCCCGCCCGGATGGATGATGAGATCTTCGCCGTGTGCGGCGAGGAGTTCGGTCTCATCGGCTGTCTTGTCCTGCTGGCCCTGCTGGGGGCCATCATCGCCCGATGCGTCTGGGTGGCCCGGCGGGCCAGCAGCTATCAGTCCGCCCTCATCGCCATGGGCGTGGCCGGCATGCTGGCCGCCCAGGTATGCGTCAATGTGGGCATGTGCCTGTACGTCTTCCCCGTCGTGGGCATCACCCTCCCCTTTGTCAGTTCCGGCGGCTCCTCCATCATCACCATGTACGCCGCCATGGGGACGGTGTCCTCGGTGAAAACCCGGTCTCTGCCCAGCTGGCTGAAGGACCGCAGCAGCCTGTAGCCCCTTCGCCAGCGCAGGACGCCTTCCAAATCTTTTCCTTTTGAGGAATAACCTCCTTGTGATCGGTGAACACTATCCTCAGCAGCTTCACCGATTTAAGGAGGTTTTTTCGTTGAAACGACTCTCGTACCGTCTGGCCGCCCTGGCCGCAGTCTGTGGGCTGGCCCTCTCCCTTCCCGTATCCGCCGCGCTCTTCGGCGGCGGAGATACCGCAGCTCCTTCGGTAGCCGCCTTTTCGAAAAACGGCCCGGCCACCGGTGATATTTCCTTCTCACCGGAAGACTTTCAGGTTTCCGGTGACGCCAGTCTATCCGCTATCACCATCTCTTCCCTGCCCGATCCCGGGGCCGGGGTGCTGACCATCGGCGGACAGTCCATCCCCGCGGGCAGTGAAATCGCCGTATCCGCCCTCTCCGGCCTGCGGTTCACCCCTCTGGCCACCCCTGTGCTCTCCGCCACCAGCTTTACCTTTACTCCCGCCTTCAGCGACGGCTCTGTCGGCGAGGATGTGACGGTGGGGCTCTATCTCCTCTCCTCCCCCAACTCCGCCCCCGTGGCCGAAAACCTGGAACTGACCACCTATAAAAATGTAGAGATCCAGGGCACCTTCGCCGGCGTGGACCCGGAGGGCGACCTGCTCACCTTCCGCCTGGTCAGCAAGCCCGCCCGGGGAGCGGTGACCCAGCCGGAGGACGGCTCCGCGCAGTTTGTCTACACCCCCTATGAGAACAAGACCGGAAAGGACTCCTTCACCTATGTGGCGGTCGACACAGTTGGCAACACCTCTTCCCCCGCCACGGTGTCCATCCGCATTGAGAAGCAGAAAACCAAGGTAACTTATTCCGACATGGATGGCGTTGCCGGGCACTATGAGGCCCTCCGTCTGGCGGAGACGGGACTCCTTACCGGGGAAAAGATGGGCGGCACTTACCTCTTCCATCCGGAGCAGGCCATGAGCCGGGCCGAGTTTACCGCCCTGGCCATGTCCGCCGCCGGGATAGAGCCTCTGGAGGGGATCTCCGTCACCGGTTTTGCCGATGATCCGGTCATGGCGCTCTGGGTCAAGCCCTACGTCTCCGCCGCGCTCCGCTCCGGACTGATCCAGGGCTCCCTGGACTCCGAGGGGCAGACGGTCTTCCTGCCCGATGAGCCCATCACCGCCGCCGAGGCCGCCGTGGTTCTGGACCGGGCCCTCAATGTCACCGATGTTCAGGACAGCACGGCCTCTGCCCCCACCTGGGCCAGCCAGTCAGTCTCCAATCTGACCAGCTGCGGCGTGCTCCCTGCTGATGCCGTTCTGGAGCAGCCCATCACCCGGGCAGAGGCGGCGGTAATGCTGAATCGGGCGCTTTCCCTTCTGGAAAACCGGGACAGCAGCGGCTGGTTCCCCTGGTGATCCCGGAAGATCCTGCCCGTCCGGACGTATGCGTTGAAAAGCCAGTTTAAAACATCACAGCCGTGTCATCGGTCAGACAGGAGCAGAACAGGATCACGGGTATTCGATGTGAACGCCGGATACCCGTGATCTTCTTTACCGCGTCGGAATGCGTCTGCGTCCAAACCGCATCACCGCGTCCAACGGCCGTCAGGCCGGCTATGCCGGCAGTTGCGGATCCGCGCATGTCTGGAAACGGGACGCGGGCGCTTTTGGGATGCGGGAACACGAAACAGAGAATGCCCTCTGCGGCCGGCACAGCCGCAGAGGGCATTTTTCCGCGCCGTATTTTGCAGAGTTTTTCATCCGATTCTCTCTGTTTCTTCCGCCGGCAGAATGACATCCAGGCGGATTTGTGCTATGATAAGACCCGTTGTTTTTCAGGACCGCAAAACCAATCGACAGATGAGGGATTCAAAATGAACTTGAAAGAAATAAGTGAGCTGCGCCGGCGTTTTCGCCCGGATCGAAACGCAATCAGGCGGATTTACGGCTGTTTCGTCAACAGCAGCCATGAGATCGTATCCTATCTGGATGAATCGCTGGGAATACTGCCCCAGGATGAGGCCGAGATGTACCTGGGTCTTTTGAAAAAAGCCCTCTCCGGAAAGCTGGGGAAAAACCTGATCGATATCATCTTTTCCACGGAGCAGGTGGCGGACAGTGAGGAGCACCGGCTTCTCATGTCCCTCCGCTCCTCTGAATTGAAGGATCCGGAACTCCGGGAGACGCTTTATCAAAAGATCATCCGCTCCCTCGACCTCGGCGGCAGCAATTATCTGATTCTGCTCGCGTATGACGCCTACGATGTGCCCCATAAAAGCAGAAGCGGCCGGATGGACGCCGACGCATCTGATACCGTTTTCCCGTACATTGTCTGCTGTGTCTGCCCCGTGAAGGAACGGAAGGCGGCCCTTGGATACTTTCCCGGCGACAACGAGTTCCACGCCTGCGCGGGCCAGGTGGTCACAGCCCCGGAGCTGGGATTTCTGTTCCCCGCGTTTGACGACCGGGCGGCCAA
>JAQXNP010000094.1 GCA_029098065.1 Clostridiales bacterium
GCCCCGGTGGCCGCCCTCCGGGACTACCCGGCGGAGGTCACCGCCTACACCCGGGGACGGGGACGGCTCATCTGCACCCCCGGCGGATACCGGCCCTGCGCCGAACAGGACGCCGTGGCCGCCGCCATTGGCTACGACCCCCAGCGGGATGTGGACAACCCCGCAGGCTCGGTGTTCTGCGCCCACGGCGCGGGCTATAACGTCCCCTGGGACGAGGTCCCCGCCCACATGCACCTGCCCGCCTTTTCCTTCAGCTCCCCCGGCCGGGAGGAACCCGCCCCGCCGCCGGTCCGCCGGGCGCCCCCCTCGGGCGGTCTGGAGCAGGACAAGGAGCTCCAGGCCATCTTTGAGCGCACTTACGGCGCGGTGAAGCCCCGGGCCTTCCGTCCCACCCCCAGGGAACCGTCCCGGCCCGCCGCCGGAGGAGCCGTCACGCTGAATCTGGCCCCCAGGGGGCCGGAATACCTGCTGGTGGACGGCTACAACATGATCTTCGCCTGGGACGATCTCCACGCGGTGGCCCGGCAGAACCTGGACGCCGCCCGGAAGACGCTGATGGATCTGCTGAGCAATTATCAGGGGTTCCGCAAGAACCGGGTCATCCTGGTTTTTGACGCCTACAAGGTGCCCCAGACCACCGGTTCGGTGGTGCGCTACCACAACATCCACGTGGTCTACACCAAAGAGGCCGAGACCGCCGACACCTACATTGAAAAGGCCAGCTACCGGCTCTCCAAAGAGGGTCAGCGGGTGCGGGTGGCCACCTCCGACGCCGCCGAGCAGTTCATCATTCTGGGCCACGGGGCACTGCGGATGACCGCCCAGGACCTGCGGGACGAGCTCAGCCGGACCGAGGGGGAGATCGGGGCCATCATCCGGGCCAACAACATCAAACTCCCCAGCCAGCCGGTAAAAGCCGCCTTTGAGAAGGCCCGGGGAGGCGGCCCCGGCAAAACCTGAGCAAAAAAGGGCCGCCGCGGAAGGTTTCCGCGGCGGCCCTTTCTTCTGTTTTGAGACGCTGTTACTGGAGAATGACAATGGTGGCCACGAACAGAGCCCCGTCATAACTGCCGTGGACGATCACCTGATCCCCATAGGACAGGGAGTTCAGGCTCACGGAATCGCCGGTGGCGGCCGCCATGATCTTGGCGTTCTTCACATCCACCGTCACGGTGTCGTTTCCACCCGTGGTATTGGGCACCAGCAGGACCATGGAACGGGTGGTGCCGGAGTTGTTGGTGGTGTAGACCGTTCCGGTGAGCTGGCGGGAGGTGGAGCCGCTGCTGATAATGTCAATGGACATGACCTGGTCTCCGTTGGTGACCAGGCCCACCGTCTGGTTGGGCTTCAGGCTGTAAATGTTGGTGGCTACGCCGTTCTGCGTCACGGAGACCCCCTCGCTGATGGAGTAGGAGACTTTCGTGCCGCCGGTCAGCTCCACCACCAGAGTCACCCCCGAGGCATTCATATTGATCTCGCTGACCGTGCCGGTCAGGTTGGCATCCTTGGGAGTCGCCTCGATTTTGGTGACCTCATTGTAGCGGACGGTGATGACCACCGCGTCTCCAATGAGGAGCTTATCCACCGAGCTGCTCTTCCCACTGCGGGTAATGGTGGGCAGCGCGGCGGGGTCCAGATCGTAAGTCACGATGCTGTCGTCGGACAGAGTGACAGACAGCCGGGTGGGGGTATCGTAAACGATGTTGGAGAGGGTGCCCTCCACGGTGACAGAGCCGGGATAGGCGCTGACCTGGGTGTAGAGGTCGGCGCTGACCAGCGCGGTGACGTACCAGCCCTTCTCAATGTCGGAGGCCTTTTTGAACGCCCCGTCATAGATGATGACAGCGCTGTCGCTGACCACGTGGGTTTCTTCCTTGCCGGTGAAAAGATCCGTGACGGTAAAGCTCTTGGAGGTCCCCACCGTGCCGGTGCGCTTCACCGGGCCCTGAACATATTTGCTGTAGGTGTCCACCGCCACGCTGGCGGCCTCACCGGTGTCGTTGTTCACCCGGACCTGGACATAGCGGCCCACCTGGCTGCTGCTGAGGGAGCCAAGCGCCCCGTTCACGGTAACGGCAGCGCCCACGGGGATGGCGTAGCGGTAGACCACACCGTTGAACTGGGTGACCCCCAGGGTGACCGTCCCATTGACGGCGGTGTCCACGCTCTCCACCAGACCGGCGACCAGCTGGGTGCCGCCGGAGAACTTGACAGCGGCCAGATGGCCCGTCTCATCCTCGTAGCACAGGGCGGTGGTATAGCCCGCCTCCTCGTCAATGAGGGAGCGGTCTCCGGCGGTTTTGCCCACCATGACCTCGGTAAACCGGTCGATGGTCACGCTCCGGACCGAGCCGTTCACCAGAAGGGACAGCTTTCCGTCGGCCAGGCTGGACACCGTGCCGGTAAAGGCGGTGAGAACTCCGCTGACCCGCACCTCGTTTACCGTGCCCCGGCTGGTCATATTGAGCCGGACGTACTGGCCCACCTTCAGAGCGTTGGCGGTGGAGCGCATATTGTCCTTGTAGATCTTGGCGTCGGCGGGGATGGCGTAAGACTGGGCTCCGGAAATCTCGCTGCGGAGGGTGATGATGGTGGAGCCGTCCGCGGCGGTGGTGACCGCGGTGATCGTGCCGCCCTTCCAGCTATAGGTGGTATATTCGCTGAGCTCGGCGGTGATGCCGTATTCCTCCATGAAGGTGAGGGCCCGGCTGAGCATGGTGGTCATCTGGGCCCGGGTCACCGCTCCCTTGGGGGCGAAGCGGCCGCCGTTCATGCCCTTGATGATCCCGTAGTTTGTGAGGATGTAAATATAGGGCCGGAGAGCGGGGGAGATTTCCTCCGCGTCCGTATAGTTCAGCGGATAGCTGGTCAGACTCTTGGCCAGGGGTTCCAGCTGCATGGCCCGGACCAGGTACATACAGATATTCTCCCGGGTGATGGTCTTGGTCAGGGCCCCGGCCCGGGCCAGCGCCTCCAGCTCCGCGGTGGAGAGGACTCCGGTCTCCACCGCCACAGCCATCTCCTTGTTGGCCCAGGACTGAATCTCGGTGGGGATGATCGCCTCCATCTCCTCCTTACGGTCGGCGGAGATTTTCTCCTGGGTGGCACTGTTCACCCCGGTGGCCCGGGCACAGAAGAGCAGCGTCTCGGCGGCGGTCATCTTGCCGTCGGGCTTAAAGGTGCCGTCCCCGTAACCCTTGGCATAGCCCCTGCTGTACATGCTCATAATGTCGGTGTAGCCCCAGTAGCTCTCCGGAACATCGGTAAATGTGGAAACAGCCTGAGCGGGAAGTGCCAGTGAGAAGGCGAGTGCCAGCGAGACCGCCAGCACCCCCAACCGTTTCAGCTTCATAATCTGCTCCTCCAATCATTTTTCGGAAAAAGTGGACAATGTGGTTTTATTATACCCCCCGGACGGGGGAAAAGCAATCATTTCCCCCGGACGGGGGCATATTCCCCGGTCACAGCCGGGCACTGCGCTTGAGGCGGATATCATCTCCGAAAAAGCGCAGAACCCGGTACTCCCCCTCCAGCCGGGAGGCGGTCTGCCCCGCATAGCGGGCCCGGACCCCGTCCATGGTCAGATTGGAGGAGATGACGGTGCGTCTGTCCCGGGTCAGCCGGGTGTTGACCAGGGTGTAGAGGGCGGACTGGACAAAGGGGGTGGTGAGCTCGCTTCCCAGATCGTCCAGAATGAGGAGGTCGCAGTTCAGATACCGGCGGGTCTCCCGGCGGGCCTCCTGTTCTTCTTCGACGTTTTTGGCAAATTTTTGTTCCTCAAATTTGGAAAAAACATGAACCGCCGTATCATAGACCACCCAGAAACCGTTCTCCGCCACCGTCCGGGCGATGCAGGCGGACAGGAAGGTCTTCCCCAGCCCCGGGTCCCCGGTGAGAAACAGGTTCTTGAAGTAGAATTTTTCAAACTTCTGGGCATAGTTGAGGCAGACCTCATAGATGAACTCCATATTTTCCCGGGGAGAACCGCCCTCTCCCGGCCAGGGAAGGGCGGAATACCAGTCCAGGGAAAAGGTGTCGAAGGTCTGGTTTTCCACATCCAGCGTCCGGGCCAGCTCCTTCACCTGCTCCTGAGCGCACAGGGCCTTCAGGCAGCCGCACATCTCCCCTTTGACCCAGCCCGTGTCCCCGCAGGTCCTGCACAGGGGGACGTCGGCCAGGGCGTCGGGGGGGCAGCCCAGTTCCCGCAGGAGCTGGGCCTGCCGGTCCTGAAGGGCCATGTTCCGGTCCTTGATGACTCTCAGGGCCGGGCCGGGATCCGTCCCCGCCTTCAGGCAGTTGGTGATGACCTCCAGTATGGTGCCCCGGAGCTGCCGGTCCACCTGGGCCAGCTCGGGGGATCTGTCAAAGAGCGTCTGCCGGCGCTGGGCCAGTTCCTCCTGCCGGCGCTGGCGCTGGCCGGCCAGCCGGGCGGCGGCCCGGCGCAGGACGATCGGATCGCACCCCATTTATCTTTCCTCCCCGCTCTGTTTTTTCAGGAATTCCCGCATCCGCTCCATATTCTCCCGGGCCCGGCGGTCGGCCTCTCCCGGCGCGCCGGGCTGAGGGGCAGTGGCCCCGGCGGCGGGCCGGGACTTGGGCCGGGGGGCATCCCCGGCGGTGATCTGAGCCACCGTGTGAAGGCCCTTCTGGTGCCAGCTGCGCAGG
>JAQXNP010000095.1 GCA_029098065.1 Clostridiales bacterium
AAGAGAGGGACTGCCGGGGTACAAAGGACAGATACCACGTTGGAAAAATTCCAGAGAACATGGTTATCCAGGTTGCGCAGAGAGTTGGCCGCGGTGTGGAGGTAGATGACCGCTGCCATTGCGGCGGCCCGGAGCACATCGTAGTCATACCGGCGTTTCAAGAATCTGTGACCTTCTTTCTGAGAATGGAGAGGGGAGAGGTTTGACAGGGAAGCGTGAGCCGAAAGGCCATCTGAGGGACCCGGGCTTCCTCCAGCGGCAGACCTCCGGCGTCGCAGAGGTCATCAGCGGAAAAGGAGACGGGCTTTATATTGGGGCCTGCCAGTTCCAGCACGTCTCCTCTGCGGAATTTGTTCCGCAGGGAAAGCACCGCGTGTCCGTGCCGATCACAGGAGGTGACAATGGCACTGACCTGCCAGTCCCGGATATACCGGGCATCGCCGGTGTACTGTTCGGGGTGACCGTAATAGAAGCCCTCTGAATAGGGGCGGTGGCTCACCTTGTCCAGTTCATCCCGCCACGCCGGATCCAGAGGCTGTCCCGCCCGGGCGGCATCAATGGCGTGCCGGTAGGCACCGGTGACGATGGCGGCATAGTAGGCCGACTTGGCCCGGCCTTCGATCTTCAGGCTGTCCAGACCGGCGTCCATCAGTTCGGCCACGTGGTCAATCATGCACATGTCCTTGGAATTGAAGATATAGGTGCCCCGCTCATCTTCGTCCACCGGGAAGAATTCGCCGGGACGTTTTTCTTCCATCAGGGCGTACCGGTAGCGGCAGGGCTGAGCGCAGGCCCCGCGGCTGGCGTCCCGATGGGCCATATAGTTGGACAGGACGCACCGGCCGGAGTAGCTGACGCACATGGCGCCGTGGACAAAGGCCTCTACTTCCAGCCCTTTGGGGCGTTTGGCACAGATTTCAGCCACCTCATCCAGAGTCAGTTCCCGGGCCAGAATGATCCGGCTGGCCCCCAGATCGTACCAGGCCTGAGCGGCGGCGTAGTTGGTGACGCTGGTCTGGGTGGAGATGTGGCAGTTTACCTTTGGGGCATAGCGCTTGGCCAGAGAAAGTACCCCGATGTCTCCTATAATCAGGGCGTCCACGCCGGTCTCCTGAAGGTAGGACAGATAATCGGGCAGTCCGGTCAGCTCCTCATTCCGGGGCATGGTGTTGCAGGTGACGTGGACGCGGACGCCGTGGGCGTGACAGAAGTCCACCGCCTCCCGGAGCTCCTCCCGGGAGAAGTTCCCCGCGAAGGCCCGCATTCCGTACATCTGGCCGGCCAGATAGACTGCGTCGGCCCCATAGGCGACCGCCATGCGCAGCCGCTCCATATCCCCGGCGGGAGCAAGCAGTTCTGGAGTGTGATTCATCAGCGGTTCCCCAGAGAGGCCTTATAGGCGTCAAACTCGGCCTTGGAATGGAAGAAGTGATGCAGGTTATCACTGCCTACCACATAATAATAATAGTTGGTGTTCTCCGGATTCAGCGCGGCATTCAGGGAAGCCATGCCGGGATTGGCGATGGGACCGGGGGGAAGGCCCTTGTTGCGGTAGGTGTTGTAGGGGCTGTCCACGTTCTGATAATCGGCCTGGGTGACGGCCTGACCGGTGACATAGGCGATAGAGGCGTCGATCTGAAGGTAGCCCACCGTCTCGTATTCCGGATGGTCCAGGCGGTTGTAGATGACGGAGGCGATCTTGGCGCGGTCGGTGCCGTCCGTCTCCTTCTCAATCAGAGAGGCGATGGTGACGATGTCGTGGATGGAATAGCCCATGTCGGCGGCCTGCTGCCGGAGGTCGTCGGGGAACTGCTGGTCGAAGCGGACAATCATCTTATTCAGCACCTGAACGGCCTCAGATTCACCGCCGCCCATATAGAATTCATAGGTGTCGGGGAAAAGATAGCCCTCCAGGCGGTGGTAGTCCCCAAGGGGCAGGACTCCTTTGAGGAAGGAGAACTTGAAGTCATAGTTGGCGGCCACATCCTGGAGCAGATCTACAGTGGAGACGCCCTTCTGTTCCAGCAGGGCGAAAATCTGATCCAGGGTATAGCCCTCCGGAATTGTCACCGATACGGTGAGCCGGCTGCCCGAGCTGGAGGACATGGCATTGACCAGGGCGTTATAATCCATGTCTGTATTGAGCTCGTAGGTACCCGGAGAGATCTTGTCCTTTTTCTCCACCTTGGTGAAGGAACAGAAGAACCGGAACAGGGACTTGTATTCGATCAGTCCGTGTTCTTTCAGGTTGTTGGCCACGTCTGAAATGCTGTCGTCATTTTCCACGGTGATGACGGCGGTGAGAGGCTCTTTGTTGAGGGCCAGTACATCTCCGGCCAGCATCCAGGCGATTCCGGCCAGAACGGCGGAGACGGCTGCCACGATAAGAACGTAAAGAAGGGGATTCATCCGCCTGCGCCTGCGCCGGGAAGGAGCGCTGCCGCTGCGGGAGCGGCGGGACGGCTGCGAAGAGCGCTGGGCGGGACGTTCATAAGATTCCTGAGGCATAGGGTCAACTCCTAACATTTTGCGTGCCCGGTCCCTGTCACCAGGGGAAGAGAGGGCGCATAGGATACTGCGGATGGCGACAGGGAAGATTTCCCGGCCGCCGCCAAATAATCGATGAGGTGAAGTTATATGTGCTGTGGTAACAACGGTTGGGGCGGCGGCTGCTGCTGGATCATCCTGATTATCATCCTCCTGTGCTGCTGCTGCGGCGGCTGGGGCGGCAACGGCAACGGCTGCTGCTGCGGCAACAACTGCGGCTGTGGATGCGGCTGCAACAACAACTGCGGCTGCAACGATAACTGCTGCTGCTGAGACTACATTGAGAGGCGGGGCGCAAGCCCCGCTTTTCAAGCGGCACAGGTAGGACAGGCTGTTCTCCTTGTCAGTCAGCCGTGATAATGGACAGCAGTCCGAACTGCCTGCGCGGCCTCCGGACCCCGGAGAAGCTCAATCATCTTAAGGGCGAAGGGGAAAGCGGAACCGGCGGCCTCTCCGGTCAGCAGCCTGCCGTCTGCCACAACGGGGGTACCGGTCTGGACGTCAGCCTTTTCCAGTCCGGCCTCCATGCCGGGATAGCACACTGCCCTGCGTCCATCCAGAAAGCCCAGACCGCCCAGAATCGTCGGCGCGGCACAGATGGCAGTCAGGTAAATCCCCTTTTCATGGGCCTGCCGGATGAGGGAAACCGCTTCCGGGCTGTTCCGGATGTTCTCCACCCCCTGCAGTCCGCCGGGGAGGAAGAGCGCCTCCAGACAGTCGGGCTGCACGTCGGACAGGGCCACATCGGCCCTGACGCAGATGCCGTGGGAACTGGTGACCTCCATCCCCTGGACTGCGGCCAGCTGGACCTCGATGCCGGCTCGCCGGAGCAGGTCGGCGGGAACGATGGCCTCCGACTCTTCGAAACCGGGGGCCAGAAGGATACAGACCATAAAATACCTCCTATTTTTTCCGGAAGGTGGGGATACATTCTGTTATGATACCCCAGATCTCCTGATGAATATCCTCTCTGGCGCGGATCTCGCCGGAGCTGTTTACACAGGACACCGTCCGCCAGCCGTAGTGTCTGGCGGCCCGGAGGGCGGTCTCACGGCAGAGGGCCAGATAGGATTCGTCCACTTCATGGATATCGCCGCGGGTGTGGGTGGCGGACTCCCGGGCCCGGAGAAGGCGGACCGACTGCCGGGTGGGCATATCCAGATAAAGCACCAGATCCGGTTCGGGGAGTCCCAGCTTTCGGTACTCAAAATCAAAGAGCCAGTCAAAGAAAGCGGGCTGCTCCTCCGGAGGGAGCTTCCCGCCCTGATGGACGGCGTTGGACGTGGTATAGCGGTCAGAGAGAATCAGCTGTCCCTCCTGATAGGCCGGTCCCCAGACCTTCTTCCAGGAGGCGTAGCGGTCCACGGCGTAGAAGGTTGAGGCGGCATAGGGATTCACATCGGTGGGATGCGAGCCGAATTCTCCGCTGAGATACATTCTCAGAAGAGCGGAGGAGGGCTCTGAATACTGGGGAAAGACCAATTTCTGAAAGGGGACCGACTCCTGCCGGAGCCTGCCGCACAGCATGGCAAACTGAGTGGATTTGCCGGAGCCGTCGGTGCCCTCAAAGACGATCAGAGTACCTTTTTTCATGTTATTTTCCTCCGAGGCGGGCGGCCAGAGCATCGGTTAAAATAAGGGGGAGCCTGGCCATGCGGCCAAAACGGCTGGGTTCTCTGATGAGCCGGTAGAGCCACTCCATGCCTGCTTTCTGCCAGCTTTCCGGAGCCCGTTCCACGGTGCCCGCAAAGACGTCCAGACTGCCTCCCAGCCCGACGGCCAGTTTGACGCCGGAAGACGGACCGTTCCGGGACATCCAGAGTTCCTGCTTCGGCGCGCCCAGGCAGACGAAGAGGACATCGGCCCCGGAGGCCCGAACGGCCTCCGCCACCGGGGCGTCTTCCTGAAAATAGCCGTCATGGGTGCCGCAGATCTGGAGACCGGGATAGCGCCGGCGCAGATTTTCGGCGGCCAGTTCGGCCACGCCGGGCTTCGCCCCCAGGAGGAAGAGCGATTTTCCGCTTTGGGCCATGCGGGCCAGAAGTCCCTGGGCGAAGTCGATTCCCGGCACTTTCCCCTTCAGGGGCCGGCCCAGAATTCTGGCGGCGTAGACCACACCGATGCCATCGGCAAGAGCCAGATCCGCGTTATTGAGGACCGTGCGGAATTCCTCATTTTTCTTGGCGGCCAGAATGAACTCCGGGTTTGGAGTGACCACATAGTGGAAGCCCTCCCCGTCCATCAGAGCGGCTCCGGCGTCCACTGATTCGGAGAGAGTCAGGTTGTCGATGCCGACTCCTAAAATATCTGTTTTCATGGGGCTGCCTCCTGACATGGAGAAAATATTTTATTTAGTCTATCATATCATGCGGAAAAAGTCCATGGAAAGGGCGGACCTGCAAAAATGAAGTTTTTATTTCAGGTGGGCAAAGATCCCGTTGCATGACATGTCCGCAATCTCTGCCTGAGAGGGCGCGGAAGGATTCTTCGCACGCGGAAGCGCGGCTTCCCATTAAAGAAGAGAAAGCTCAGCTGCCCGGACCGCATGGAGAAGGGTGGTGTCAAAGACGGGCAGGGAGGTATCGGCCTGATGGATCAGCAGGCCGATCTCGGTACACCCCAGAATGACCCCCTGAGCCCCTTCCCGGGCGAGAGAGTCGATGATCCGCAGCAATTCAGCCTTGGAAGCTTCCTTCCGCTCTCCCAGGCACAGCTCGTCGAAGATGATGTGATGGACCAGTTCAATGTCCTTTCCGTGGGGAATGCGGACGCGGAAACCGGCCTGAATGAGTTTATCCCGATAAAAGTCCTGACACATGGTGTACTTGGTCCCCAGAAGAGCCGCGTCGGTGACTCCGGCAGTTTTCAGCGCGTCTGCTGTGGCGTCCGCAATGTGGAGAAGAGGGACATGAATGGCGGACTGGACCTGGGGCGCAACTTTATGAATGGTATTGGTGCAGATGAGAATGAGGTCTGCCCCCGCCCGCTCCAGCCGGCAGGCGGCATCCGCCAGAATAGAGGCGCTTGTGTCCCAGTCTCCGGCGGACTGGCAGGCTTCGATTTCCTCAAAATCCACGCTGAACAGGAGGATCTCTGCGGAATGAAGCCCGCCCAGTTTCTGTTTGATGTGCTCGTTGATGGTCTGGTAATAGGTGACGGTACTCTCCCAACTCATGCCGCCGATCAGTCCGATCATCTTCACAAACGAGATTCTCCTTTTCGATAGAGAAACGGCGCGCTCCTCCCCGTAAAACAGCCGAATCTATTATGGCATAGTTTTCCTGAGGACGCAAGCGGAGGGGAAAAGTTTGGGACATACCTCTGGCGCCGCGCGCATAAACTTTCCCGAGGAGGGGAGCGGGCGTGGAGTGGTGTTTTGAATGCCCGGACGGCGCGGTGACCGTGCGGCAGGAGGGGGATCGGGCGATCTGCCAGGCCATCCGGAGCGCCCGGGGAGATGGACTTTACAAGGCCTGGCTCAAAGGCGGGAAGAGCCGGTTTCTCCTGGGAACGCTTATCCCGGACGGAGGAGCGCTCCGGCTGAGGCGGATTGTGCCGGTCATTCAGCTCAAAAACCTGGAGTTATGGCCTCCGGCGGGGGCGGAGATCACAATGGCCTTCCCGTTCGGAGAGCCGTCTCCTCCGCCCGGCTTCCAGTGGGAAGATCACCCGGAGAGACGGATGGGAGACCCCCTTCTGGCCCAGTCGGCCAAAGAGCTGGGGCGCGTGCTGATCCGCAAAGAGGAAAATGGCTTTTCTCTGGCCGTCAGGTTCCAGCCCGGAACGCCGTTTCCCCTGACGCCGCTGTTCTGCCTGAGCTGTCTGGAACAGATCTCGGGAACATGGTATCTCCGGTTCGATTTTTCCAGGCGGGGATATCCGGAACTGCCGCATAGTTCCTGGCCAGCCGGGGAGACTATGGGGGAAATCCATGAAAAGGAGGAAAACCCATGGCCAACCTGACCGCAAAAGAACTGTCCGCTCTCAGCGACCAGCTGGACTTCGAGAAGGTCATCTGCGCGAAATACCAGGCCGCCGTCCAGGAAGCCGAGGACACCCAGCTGAAAACCAGCTTCCAGCAATACGCTGACCAGCACCGGCAGAACTACGACTGCCTGCTGAACTTTCTGCACTAAAGGAGGAGCCGCCCGTGAATGACCAGGAACGAATCACAGATTTGATGCTCAGCGAGAAAAAAATGTCCGCCAACTATGACACTTACGCCTCGGAGTGTGTCAATGTCCAGCTCCGGGATGAATTCCTGAAGCTTCTGAACCAGAGCCATCAGACCCAGACCGACCTCTTCAGCGCCGCCCAGAGCAAAGGCTGGTACAAGGTGGATCCGGCCCCGGTCAGCAAGGTAAGTGAGACCTACAACAAATTCAACGCCGAAAAGCCTTGACGTATAAGGGCCGGGGAGCAGGCTGGACCTCCCCGGCCCAAATTTTGTCTTGACAAGGTGGCACCCTCTGTATATAATCATAGTAATCATACGGGATTTATATGAAATAGAGACCGAAAGGAGTTTAAAATATGGCACGCATTGTCTATGCTGATCACGCGGCTACGACGCCGCTGTCCCCTGGAGCGCTGGAGGCTATGAAGCCGTTCTTCTCTCAGCGTTTCGGCAATCCTTCCAGCCTGTACGCTTTTGGGCAGGAGGCCAAAACCGATCTGAACGAGGCCCGGGAGACCATTGCCCGCTGCCTGAACGCGGAGCCCGGCGAGATCATCTTCACCTCCGGCGGCACCGAGGGGGACAACTGGGCCTTGAAGGGCGTGGCTGAGCTGCGGAAAAATAAAGGAAAACACATCATCACCACCGCCATTGAGCACCACGCGATCCTTCACTCCGCCCAGTACCTGGAGAAGCAGGGGTTTGAGGTCACATACCTGCCGGTGGATGAGCTGGGCCGGGTGGATCCCACTCAGGTGGAGGCCGCCATCCGGCCGGACACCATTCTGATCTCGGTGATGGCCGCCAACAACGAGATCGGCACCATTGAACCCATTGCCGAGATCGGGGCTGT
Source organism: Clostridiales bacterium (assembly GCA_029098065.1). Taxonomy (GTDB): domain Bacteria; phylum Bacillota; class Clostridia; order Oscillospirales; family Oscillospiraceae; genus Vermiculatibacterium. Next base: position 7,578 of record JAQXNP010000095.1, read on the forward strand.
CGCCAAGGCCCACAATGTCATCTTTCATGTGGACGCCGTTCAGGCGGTGGGACATATCCCGGTGGATGTGAAGGCGTGGGGCTGTGATCTGATGAGCTTCTCTGCCCACAAATTCTACGGACCGGGCGGAGTAGGCGGATTTTATATGCGCAGAGGCGTCCGCCTGCCGCCCATGATCCACGGCGGAGGGCAGGAGAAAAACCTGCGTTCGGGCACGGAGAATGTGGCCGGCGCAGTGGGCATGGCCGCCGCTCTCCGGGAGTCTGTGGAGGAGATGGAGACCGAGTCCAGGCGGCTTTCCGCCCTGCGGGACAAACTGCTGGACGGGCTGTCCCAGCTTCCCTGCACCAAAGTTACCGGAGATCGGAAGAACCGTCTTCCCGGCACCGCCTCCCTGGTCTTTGAAGGGGTGGAGGGAGAGGCGCTGCTCCTCCATCTGGACAACCGGGGTATCCGGGCCTCTTCCGGTTCGGCCTGCTCTTCGGCTTCCCTGGATCCCTCCCACGTGCTGCT